>JAPYQV010000107.1 GCA_029937205.1 Alphaproteobacteria bacterium | reverse complement strand
CCACTGATGGCATCAAGGAACGCTTGGCATTCATTGCGCAACGGCTCGCTCTCGATGAAGGTCACGGGCTCGGGTTCGGCCTTGGAAACAATCGGAATCTCTTCTTTCCAGCCGATCTCATGGCGATACAGCAAAAGCTTGTCCACTGATTTTTTGGTGTCGTCGAAAACGATCATCGCCTTGTCTCCGACCACAACAAGCTTTTGCTCCTTGAACGGGTGGAGCCAGGAAACATAAATATGCGCCTGGAGATTGTCGCTGAAGGCAAGATGGGAGAGCGTGGTGTCCGCAACCCCATCGGTCAAATATTGCGCACCGGTGGCGATCACGCGCTTCGGCATGTTACCGGCCAATTGCAGGATCATGGAAATGTCATGCGGCGCGAAAGACCATAGGGCATTTTCCTCGCGCCGGATTTTTCCCAGACTCAGACGATTAGAATAGATGTAGCGCAGTTTGCCCAACTGCTCTTTTTTCACGATCTTTAGCAGCGCTTGAAAGGCGGGATGGTAAATAAGGAGATGCCCTACCATTAAAACCAAGCCCTTTTCATCGGCCTGTTTCTTGAGCTGTTCAGCCTCGCCGACATCGAGACAAAGTGGTTTTTCCACAAATACATGTTTGCCTGCATCCAGGGCTTGACGCACTAGCGCGCCGTGCATCTCAGCCGGTGTCGCGATCACCACGCCAGTAATTTCAGGATTTGAGAACACCGCTTCGGGCCATTGGTGAATGGCCACCTCCGGATATTGCTCGCGCACCATGGCGCGTGATTTATCGCTGGGCTCGCAAATGCTCGCAAGCACCCCAAGTGCCGAGAAATTCCGCACCAGATTACGGCCCCAATAGCCAACTCCAATAACCGCAATACGTGCCATCTTTAATACATTCTCGATTTTATTCTACGGAATCCACGAATCGCCACAGACCGGCAAGTAGCGAGCATGCGGGGACCAGTCATTGGTCACCTCGGCGATAGACCGCATTGTTGGCAACCAGCTCGCTATGCACCACCTGGTTACGTTCGCCAACCAAACGTTGCAATCGGTCATGCGGACTTTCTGACGAATTTGAATCCCACCAAATCGCGTGGGTTAACAGCTGCAGCGCTCTACCCTCGGCGACCGCCGCATGCTCCCAGGGTGGGCCGTGATGCCAGCCGCCACGCGAATCCGAGCAATAACCGATCTCGTTAAAATATCGGGATTCATAAGTGTTTCTTCGGCCCGCCAAATTTTGGTCACACGGCATCAAATTTGGAGTCGGGCGATGAAGACTGATCATCGATACGTTTCGTCCGGTGATGGTTTCCAACACCGCACATTCGCGCTCCGCGGCGTCGGCAAGCATCGTCAAGTCGTCGCCATAGAGAGCCGCGTCGAGATGCAAGCCAATTTCATGGCCACAGGCAGAAATTTTCTCCAACGCCCGCAGGCCGGCGCGGCTGAACGGATTGTACATTTCGCTCCGCATCAAGACGAAATAGCTGGCGCGCCAACCTTCATCCGCTTCAATCTCCGCAAGCCTTGAAGCGGCGTTGAGACATTGGTCAATATCATGACGCAAAATAAGATGTTGCCGCGCAATTTCCGCCTCAGCAAAGCGCTTAATTTCGTATCCGCGCGCGAGAAGAGCGGTGATCATCTCACGGAATCCCGCGAAGGTGAATTCAGCTGTCATAAACGACTTCCGAATAAGAATGCTGCGCCAACCAACCTGAAATGGTCAATAGTTCCAGCAACAGTTTGCAGTGATTTGTGCGTCCGGTCAGATGCTGATCAACAATTTCTTGCAGGCCTGTAGGCTCGAACAATCCACTATCAAGCAGGGCGACATTTTCAGCCAAGCCCGCAAGGCGCGCCATAAAAAAAGAATCCCGGCGCAGCAATTCGGGCAAATTACTCCAGCTGCCATGAGTCCAAGTGGAGTCTGCTGGCCGCGGCGGGCGGGCGACCAAACCGCTTCGCCGCGCCGCGGCACGTGCGAACAGTAATAAAATTTGTTTGGCGAACCCATTGTTGGCGGAGAACCCGCTATTGGCATCTGGCAAAGCCATGAGGTCGGGACCGAGGCTTTTCATCGCGACGTGAGCCATACGCCCGGAAGCACGCCATGCGGGCTTCATGGAGAAGTAGATATCGAGAACATCCGGATCAAAGGTTACGGCGCGGTGGGCAATAACAGAATTCATCGCAACAAAATCGCTATAGGCATAATGCCGGCCGAGGCAATGCAGCACAAAGGCATCCCAAGCATCGTATGGGTCGTCAATATCGGCGGACGAAAGTGCCAAAGCCATGGCACCCACGCGCCGTTCGTCCCACCCAGCCCGTGCCTTCGGGGAAAGCACGGTCTGCAGGGCCTGCCCATTGATTCCAACCCGTAAACTATCGGAAACGGTTTTTGGCTTACCGTCAGCGATGGCACGCAGCCTCGGCAGGCGGGTGGTCGAGTCGGCGATACGCACCATGGTACACGGCAGATAATAGCCCCGCAGTGTATAATCCAGGCCGTGACCGGAGAGCAGCACATCGTGGGTTCGGGCAATATCAGGAAGCGCTCCGAAGAGATTGAGCGGCGCCGTAAACAAACCATCGCTCGCAATGGCGGCGTCATCAAAATGAACTGATAATTCGCTTGGCGGATTTTCAATGTAGCGAAACGACATATTCGCCAATTTTGCGCTGCGCCGCGCGACTCCACCTTCCAAATTATCGTGGCTGGCGAGTGTCACACAGGAAACCTTTTTCCCGGCCGCGCGCGCGCCGGCCAGTACCCATCGCGCGTCCAGCCCGCCGGACAGCAGTAGGCCGTGGCGCGCATGATCGGCGGTGCGCCGTTTGACGGCGCGCAGAATTCCCTCTGCCAGTCGCGCCGCGCCCTCCGTTTGATTAAAATCGGGCGTGCGCCAGCCGATACGGCGCGTTTCCCGTTCTTGCCATTTTTCGCCCTCGGCAGACCAGATTTGAGCTGACGGCATGGCGCGGATATCGACATATTGCGTATGGTCCGAGACAGTCCGCTGGTAGCAGAGAAGCTCCGTCAGGCCCTGTACGCTGAGGCGCTTCGGCACACGCGCATCCGTCAGCAGCGCATCGAGACGGGAGGCAATGGTCAATTGCCGCCCCTGGCGCCAAACGAACAGGGTGCGGCTGCCCAAGCGATCCGTGGCGAGAACAATCCGGTGCTCTGCAGGGTCGACCACAATTGCCGCGAAGCTGCCATTAAGCCAGGCCAGGCGATCCAAGGTGTCGGCACGGTAATGTTCCGCAACCAACGCCGCCGGATCGTCGAGTGGTCCCTCCTCATCAAAAATTTCCCCGTCCACGGCAACCGCCAGTCCCCCAGCGCCATTCCGCAGCGGCTTGTCACCGGGCAAACGGGCATGGCGTGCCGCACCGAGCGCCATACCGGGCCCCGGTTCCAACAGTTCCCTCTTTTGGCCGTACCGGGACATGCAGGCAAGCATGGCGGCGACACACTTACCCGGGTCCGAAGCGCCAACAGCCAAACAAATACCACTCATTCGGGTGTTCCCATGAGGAGGGCACGGAATTCACTGGGGTCCGCCCGCTCAGGCCCACTGCAAAGCGCTTCTCTAAATTCCTCCGGATCCACCTGAGGCCGGTTGCGGGCATCGAAGCGGACGGTAATTACGGTGCAGCGGCGCGTTATCATGTCTTTTACAGGGGCGTTGAAGATCGGATTTCCCATATCGATGAAGGTAATGGGACGGTCCGTACAAAGGGCCTCTGCGAAGGTGGTCGATTGGCCATAGTCGAACAGGAATCGGTCGGCCCAGGCGATATGCGTTTCGAAAGGCTGCGTGCTGGTTGGAGCGATATCGGCCAACGGATGGGATTGCCCGCGTAGCAACCCCTCCGGATGAGGTTTGCACATAAGATTGACCGGCATTTTTTGCAGTGCCTCAACCAGACGGAACTGCCAATCAAGATAGATGACGTCAGGCAAGATGGGTGGAAGAAACTGCCGTTGTCCGCGCAATATAGTTGGTGCGTAGATCACTTGTGGCTGTGCGCTGATGCGTGTCGGCCGCTCAAGCGCAAGATTGGTAAGTGCGGATGCACCCGTATGGCCCGTGATTTCAACGCCGGTGCTATTCTTGCTCGCGCGCTTGAGATACTGGGCGCCGGTCGGCGTTTCCACAATGTACCGGTCGCTCACGGCAAGTTCGGAGAATTCAATTCCTTCCGTGACCCCTGCCATACCCGAGAACCAGCCATGCGCAAAGCGCGTCACATGCCCACCACGCCGGCGCACCTCAATGCCAATGGCACGCGCAGGGTAATAACCGCCGGAGCCCGACCACAGTTTGCGTGGAAATTTCTTGAGCCGGCGCAGCCCCGCCAAATCAGAGACCGCCTCTACGAGTGCGGGGGCGATCAGGGGCTCGATTAATTTTCTGAGGCGCTCTCGGTAATCCGGTGCCAGGCCTTCGATATCGGCGAGGCACACTGCGAGACGCACAGCAAAATCATCCAGCTTGTCTAACAGCGTTTGCGGCGCAGCTGCACCGCGCGCCCGCGCTGCCCGGAGCAAGGTCTCCGCATGGCAAAACTTAACTGCTGTTCCGCTCCGGCGTGCCGCATCCCGCAGCATGTCATTGTGGCTAACGGCGATAATCTCCGGTGAAAACATAGCCAAAGGCATACGCCAAGGGGGCGTCCAACTCGCCGTGCGCGCGAGCCGTCGCAGCGCTTCGTCGCTTGGCGCGCTAATCGGTTTAAACAAGGCCGGATCGTTCAATCCTGAAGAACGCTCGATCCGCTCTTCCCCGCCGAGCACCGCCAGCTCGGGCGGCCCACCCGACAGGTATACGCCCAACGCATCCGCTGCCTGCACGACAAAAGCGTTCTCCACCAAACTGCGCGACAGCGCAAAAACCGAGCCTAGACCGAGCAACGCTGCCGACCGCAGAATCTCGTCTTCCAGCCGGCCCACAAGATCGAGCGACGCGCGGGTGGCCGCACGAGTTACGCGATACGTTTCCGCATAGGACAGAGGCCAGCACACCGATTCGCGCCAGCCGGGCATATCGCACGCCGCATGATAATCGAACGGCGCGGCGAGCTGTGTCATCGCTTCGGATTGGGAACAAGCCATAGCAAATCCACTATTCGGACAAATCCGACCAATCGAGCGGCGTTCCGCGTGCCAGATCCCTGAGTGCGCGGCGTCCGAGCAGTGCTGGATAATGCCTGGGCGGCAAACCATGGCCGGGACGAATAGAGCGGATATTCTTTGCGCTGAGTTCTTCGCCTGCTTTGATATCCGCGACAACATAGAGCGAACGGCGCAGCACGACATTGCCGGCTTCGCTCGGCGCGCGTCCGTAATTAGGTTGGCCTATCGACTTCCAAGCGATCTGACAGGCTCTGACCATTTCGGCCAGTTCCGCCGGTTCGAGCGAAAAGGCGGAATCAAGACCGCCATCCGCCCGCCGTAGTGTCACATGTTTTTCGATTATTGCAGCGCCAAGCGCTACCGCGCCGATTGGCACCGCCACCCCCAACGTGTGATCCGAAAGACCTGTCACCACATCGTAGCGACCGAGTTCGCCGAGCGCCGCCAGGTTTGAATCTTCCGGTGGGGTCGGATAGCCGCTGGTGCAATGCAGGAGGGCGATCTCCCGACATCCCGCACCGCGTGCCGCTTGCACCGCTTCACCGATCTCGTCGGCGGTGGCCATGCCGGTCGAAATGATGAGCGGCTTTCCGGTCGCCGCCATGCATTCGATGAGCGGCAAATCGATGATCTCGAATGACGCCACTTTGTAAGCCGGCGCCCCGAGTTGCTCCAGCAATTCCACGGCAGATGAATCGAACGGGCTTGAGAATATTGTGATGCCCAGTTCGCGCGCTTTTGCGAATAAATCTGCGTGCCATTCCCAGGGTGTGTGCGCCTCCTGATACAATTCATAAAGTGTGCGGCCATGCCACAGCCCGCCCTCAATAACGAATCCTGGCCCGTCATGATCTATCGTGATGGTGTCGGCGGTATAAGTCTGAATCTTGATGGCATCGGCACCTGCGCGCTTGGCTGCCACCATGAGCTGATAAGCCTGCTCGATATCGCCGCGGTGATTGGCGGATAGTTCGGCGACAATATAGGGCGGCTCTGCGGTGCCGATGGCCCGCCCGGCAATCGTCAGGCGCGCGGCCGTCATTTCAGCGCAACTCCCGAAAAGCTGAATTGGATAAAGCCATTTCAGCAGCGGGCTGACTCACATACCAATTTTCCTCGGCGCGATAGCCCGCCGCTGCAAACAATGCATGAGAAGCCTCATTCACCGAATGCACATGGGCTCGGAGCTCGGCCTCGGGCAGCAAGGTACGGGCTATCTCAAGTGCCGCACTACCGATACCAAGGCGCCAGCGCTCCGGCGCCACATATATGGAAATTTCGTAGGCGTTGTCCTCCGCGCAGATTTCGAGGCGCAGCACACCAGCGGGTTCTGCGCCATGCATAATGATGTTGAAGAGACATTCGGGATCGCCGAGTCGGTCAGATAACCAGGTATTGTGCTGTTTCACCTCAGGAATTAGTGATGTGCGGGAATACCGCCGCGTGCGCGGATCGCGCTGCCAAGTCAGCAGACACTCGGCATCCGCCGCAACAGCGGGGCGCAGATGAATGGCTGTACCATCACGCGCATGTGGAGGATCGAGCGCTGCGATAAGACGCTGCGCGCCCAGGCCATCACACAAACAAGCTGCCGCTCGCGCCATATCGCGTCGCGTCGCGTCATTTTCGATTAAGTGATTCAACGCATCGATCAAATGGTAATCCTCAATAATTTTGCTGTCCTCCAAGACCAGCGCCGCCCCTGCGGCGCGTAGACTTTCGGCCGTTGCATGTTGGTTTGCCGCAGTACACATCAGAATGGACGGCAGGCCGAGGCAACAACGCTCCCACGCGCTTCCGCCGCCCGCACCAATTGCGATATCCACATCGCTGAGAAGTCCCGTAACATCTTTAAGTGCCACAAGAAGGCGGGCTGGAAACGGCGACGCCGCAGCCTTCGTGCGAATAGCCTCCACATGCGGTGCCCCCGCACCGAGCAGTATGTCGACAGCAAGCGGCCTATTGGCTCGTGCCAATATATCAAGCACCGCCGAGGTGACATTGTCAGGATCGGTGGCGCCGAAGGAGAGCAGCAGGCGACGCGGTTTCTCTTCTCGCTGGCGCCGCGCCAAGGCGGGCCGGCGCGCTGCGGCAAACGAAGCACGCAATGGAAGATAGGCCGGGCCCAGCAAGAACATGCAACCTTCCGGTACGAGAGCGGCATAATCCACATCGCGACGGCAGGCCGCCGGATCGAGTAACATATCGCAATCGTGCGGCCGATCTGCGAGATCATCCAGCGCCAGAATACGTTGCGCCCAGGGCCTGCAGGCGCGCTCGAAATTTTCGTCCCTACCGTAATGATCGACCACCAATAGATCGACGCCCTCGGGCCAAAGCGCGGCTAGCTCATCTGGCTCCGCCGCCGCGTCAACGGTTAGTTCCACAGCCGAAATCTCGGTCGGCCAAGGTGAAGGCAGCGCGCCATTCGCCCCGCGCCCGCTGGCGAACACACAGGACCATCCCGCCCCTATCAGTGCCTGGGCGAAGGAGAGGCAACGCGCCGCGTGACCCGCTCCAATCGCTGCGGTGGCGTCGGCGCGGAATATGGCGAGCCGCTGTTCAGCCTGCATCCGTGCTTTCATTCTTTATGCAATAGGCGGTTGGTGTTGGGCTGGCGGCGAGAATCTTGAGGCTTGGTGTGCGTTCAATCGTCGCTTAGAATTCGTCCACCTCATCTTATTAGCACCAC
>JAPYQV010000106.1 GCA_029937205.1 Alphaproteobacteria bacterium | reverse complement strand
CAATCGTGCCAACATTGCAGTGCGGCTTCGTGCGTTCAAACTTTACTTTGGCCATGGTCTCTTTCCTCTTTTCGCGCCGAATAAACTAAGCGAATTTCGTCCGGACTTCGTCCGAAACGGCTGTCGGGACTTTTTGGTAGCGATCGAATTCCATCGTGAACTGTCCGCGCCCCTGGGTCAGGGAACGCAAGGTATTGACGTAACCGAACATCGTTGCCAGCGGAACCTGCGCCCGGATTACCTGGCCATTGGAGCGCGGCTCCATGCCTTCAATCTGCCCACGGCGCGAATTCAAATCGCCGATCACATCGCCCAAATAACTATCCGGCGTGACGACTTCAACTTTCATCATCGGCTCCAAGAGCGCCGGCTTGGCACGGCCAACAATTTCGCGAAAGGCGGCACGGCCGGCAATCTCAAAGGCAAGCGCGCTCGAATCAACATCGTGATAGGCGCCATCGACGAGATTTGCCCTGAAATCGATCACCGGGAAACCGGCAATGATGCCGGTCTGGCGCGCCGCATTGAAGCCTTTTTTGACGGACGGGATGTATTCCGTCGGCACGTTACCGCCGCGGATATGGCTGTCGAACTCGAAACCCGCACCCGGCTCGAGCGGTTCGATCTCGATCTTGACGCGGGCGAATTGCCCGGCGCCGCCGGACTGTTTCTTGTGGGTGTAGTCGATATCGGCTTTCCGCGTGATGGTCTCGCGGTAGGCCACCTGAGGCTGGCCGACATTGGCGTCGACCTTGAATTCGCGCCGCATGCGGTCGACCAAGATCTCCAAATGCAATTCGCCCATGCCTTTGATGACCGTCTGACCGCTTTCCTGATCCGTACCGACCCGGAACGACGGGTCTTCATCGGCGAGGCGCGCCAGTGCCAGGGAGAGTTTGTCCTGATCCGCCTTGGTCTTCGCCTCGACGGCCACTTCAATGACCGGATCGGGGAAATCCATGCGCTCTAGAATAACCGGGTGATTCACATCGCACAGGGTTTCACCGGTGGTGGTGTTCTTCAAACCGGCAATGGCGACAATTTCTCCGGCACGCACTTCCTTGATATCTTCGCGGCTGTTGGCGTGCATCAGCAACATGCGGCCAACCCGTTGTTTCTCGCCCTTAACGCTGTTGAGAATTGTCTTGCCGGTCTCCATGACGCCCGAATAAACCCGGACGAACGTCAGCGAGCCGACGAACGGGTCGGTCATGACTTTGAAGGCCAGCGCGGCAAAGGGCTGATCGTCTGAGCTCTTGCGAACGACTTCTTCGTCCTTGCCCGGAACGATGCCGCGGATGGCCTCAACATCGGTCGGCGCCGGCAAGTAATCGATCACCGCATCCAAGAGCGGCTGTACGCCTTTGTTCTTGAAAGCCGAGCCGCTCAAAACCGGAACCATATTGCCGTTCAAGGTGGCCAGGCGAATACAGTTTTTGAGGGTCGCCTCGTCGGGCTCGGTGCCTTCCAAAAAGGCTTCCAACGCCTGGTCGTCAAACTCTACAACGCTCTCAATCAATTCGGCGCGCAAGGTTTCAGCCTGAGCCTGAAGATCCGACGGAATTTCGCCATACTCAAACTCGGCGCCGAGGGTTTCCTCCGTCCAAACAATCGACTTCATGGTCACGATATCGACCAAGCCGATGTGGTTGCTTTCGCTGCCAATGGGAATTTGCAGCACCAGGACATGGGCACCGAGGCGATCCTTGATCATCTCGATGGTGCGGAAGTAATCGGCGCCGACACGATCCATCTTATTGACAAAGCAAATGCGCGGAACGCCGTATTTGTCAGCCTGGCGCCATACCGTTTCCGTTTGCGGCTCGACGCCGGCAACGCTGTCGAATACCGCAACCGCGCCATCCAAGACGCGCAACGAACGCTCGACCTCAATGGTGAAGTCCACATGTCCCGGCGTGTCGATAATGTTGATGCGATAATCGCGCCAAAAACAGGTCGTCGCGGCGGACGTAATGGTAATTCCGCGTTCTTGCTCCTGCTCCATCCAATCCATCGTGGCGCTGCCATCGTGGACTTCGCCCATTTTATAGGATTTTCCGGTGTAAAAAAGAATGCGCTCGGTCGTTGTCGTCTTGCCGGCATCAATATGCGCCATGATGCCGATATTGCGAAAATGATTAAGCGGTGTCTTGCGTGCCATTGTCTTAATTCCGAAGCCTTGCGGGTCTACCAGCGATAGTGTGAAAAGGCACGGTTGGCTTCGGCCATACGGTGCGTGTCTTCACGTTTCTTCACGGCAGAGCCACGTCCTGCGGCAGCGTCCATCAACTCATTTGAGAGCCGCTCTGTCATGGTGTTTTCGCTCCGCGCCTTGGCCGCCGCGATCAGCCAACGGATGGCCAATGTCTGACGCCGCTCGATGCGCACTTCGGTCGGCACTTGATATGTCGCACCGCCGACACGCCGCGAGCGTACCTCAACCGAGGGCTTCACATTTTCAAGCGCCTCATGGAACATCCCGAGCGGATCCTGGCTCGAACGCTCGCGCATGGTTTCGAAGGCGCCATAGACGATTTTCTCGGCCACCGATTTCTTACCATCAAGCATCAGTGAATTCATAAACTTGGCGACAATCTTGTCACCGAAGTTGGGATCCGGATTGATTTCTCTTTTTTCCGCTGCGCGGCGCCGTGACACAGTGAGAACTCCCCTATTTAGGACGCTTAGCGCCGTATTTCGAGCGCCGCTGGCGGCGATCCGGGATACCCTGGGTATCCAATGTGCCGCGAATGATATGATAGCGAACGCCCGGCAAATCCTTGACACGGCCACCGCGGATCATGACCACGGAATGCTCTTGCAAATTATGCCCCTCGCCCGGGATGTAGCTGGTTACTTCGAAACCGTTGGTCAGACGAACGCGGGCCACCTTGCGCAAGGCCGAGTTCGGCTTTTTCGGTGTCGTGGTGTAGACCCGGGTGCAAACACCACGCTTCTGCGGACAGGCCTGTAACGCCGGCACCTTGTTGCGCTGAACTGGTGGTTTTCGCGGTTTGCGTACCAATTGATTAATTGTCGGCATTTGCCACTCGCATCCTATTTCCAAACGTCATTGGCCGAGACGGCAAATGAAGCTTAATTTCCACAGCAAAAAAGAGAAGCAAACCAAGTTTACTTCTCACGAGCTGGTTTCGCCGGCTCGTCGGCATAATATTTGTTTCATCAGTGTCTGCCGGAGGGCTGTTTCCAAACGACCCCAGCCGGGTCCCGCAAACCGAGGCCGCATACTAGTTTCGGCTATTCACCGCGTCAAGCGCTAAACCGCTCATTTACAGGGCTTTTCACGCCTTATTTACGTTCGCCCCCAACATTTCCTGCCATCCCGCCCGAGCAAGCAAAATATCGCCCTATTCGGCCGGCGTGGGGCCCGATTCTTCCGGCGCCGCGAGGGTTCCGGGTTCGGCGGCAAGTTGCTCTTCGCGCAGGGCCATTTGCTGCTCAAGTACGCGCTGCGCCGCATCGCGGTTGATTCTAGCCACCACGCTCCCCGTTCCGGCCGGAATGAGACGCCCCACGATGACGTTTTCCTTCAGTCCGATCAGATCATCCGACTTGCCGGCAACCGCGGCCTCAGTCAGAACCCGCGTCGTCTCCTGGAACGAAGCAGCGGAAATAAATGACCGCGTTTGCAACGATGCCTTTGTAATGCCTTGCAAAATTGGAATTGATTTGGCCGGCTCGTGTTTGTCTCTTTCGGCCCGGCTATTTACCTCGTCATATTCCGTGCGGTCGATCTGTTCACCGATCAGGAATGTTGTCTCGCCCGGATTGGTGATCTCTACTTTCTGCATCATCTGACGGCAAATTACCTCGATATGCTTGTCGTTTATCTTCACGCCCTGGAGACGGTAAACTTCCTGAATTTCCTGAATCAGGTAAACGGCGAGCGCCTCGACGCCTAGAACCCGCAAAATATCGTGCGGCGCGGCATTGCCATCCATCAAGGGATCGCCGCGCCGGACAAAATCGCCCTCGTGCACGCTGATATGCTTGCCCTTTGGAATGAGATGTTCCACCGGCTCTTCATCCTCATTCTCCGGCACGACGACGATGCGCCGCTTGGATTTGTAATCCTTGCCGAACTCCACCCGGCCATCGATATCGCTGATAATGGCGTGGTCCTTAGGCTTACGTGCTTCGAACAGCTCGGCGACGCGCGGCAGGCCGCCCGTAATATCACGGGTTTTCGTTGATTCCTTGGGAATTCGCGCAAGCACATCACCGGCATGAACCGTGTCGCCATTCTCCACATTGAGAATCGCATCCACCGACAGTAAATAATGCGCTTCCCGGCCGTTCGAGAGCGTCATCACTTCGCCGGCGGCATCGACCAAAGCGAGACGCGGCTTCAGATCTCCGCCCTTTGGCTGCTGACGCCAATCGACCACCACCATATTCGACGCGCCGGTTTGCTCGTCCATGGTTTCGCGGAACGACAAACCTTCAATCATATCGATGAATTGAATTTTGCCGGTTTTCTCCGAGATGAGCGGCAGCGTGAACGGATCCCAGGTCGCCAGCGGCTGATCGCGCTTGACTTTATCGCCGTCCTTGACGAACAGCTTGGCACCATAGGGCAAGCGGTGACGGGCCCGTTCCGAGCCGCGTCCATCTTTCAAGATGATCTCGCAGTTCCGGCCCATGATGATCTCGATGCCGGAGCTATCCACCACCGAATTTTGATTTTCGATCTTCAGTGTGGCATCGACAGCGGCTTCAACACTGGATTGTTCGGTGCCGCGCTGAGCGGTTCCGCCGATATGGAAGGTGCGCATGGTAAGCTGGGTACCGGGCTCGCCAATCGATTGGGCGGCGATAACACCGACCGCTTCGCCGATATTCACAACGGTGCCGCGCGCCAGATCGCGTCCATAGCAATTGCCGCAGACACCTTCCGCCGTCTGGCAGGTCAGCACCGAACGGATCATAACTTCCTCGACCGCGGATTCCTCGACCACATCGACATCGCGCTCGTCGAGCAGGTGATTGGCGGGGATAATTTCCTTGCCTGTTTCCGGATCAATAATCGCAACCGAGGTGACCCGTCCCAAGATGCGTTCGCTCAAGGGCGCAATGGTTTCGCCGCCCTCGATCACCGCACGGACGGTCAGGCCGTCCTCGGTGCCGCAATCCACTTCAACGATGATGCAATCCTGCGCCACATCGACAAGGCGGCGAGTGAGATAGCCCGAGTTCGCGGTTTTCAACGCCGTATCGGCAAGGCCTTTGCGGGCACCATGGGTCGAGTTAAAATATTCGAGAACCGAGAGACCTTCTTTAAAATTCGAGATGATCGGCGTCTCGATGATCTCACCGGACGGCTTGGCCATCAGGCCGCGCATGCCGGCAAGCTGCTTCATTTGCGCTTCCGAACCGCGTGCACCCGAATGGGCCATCATATAAATTGAGTTCAGGGATTTGCCGGCGTTTTCCGGCAAATCATCGCGCGCCGATTCCGACATGCCCGCCATCATCGCCGCCGCGACACGGTCCGTGCATTGCGACCAGGCATCGATCACCTTGTTGTATTTTTCGCCCTGGGTAATCAGACCGGCTGAATATTGTTCTTCATACTGCTCCACCAGGGAATGGGTTTCAGCGACAAGTTCGACCTTCTGGTGAGGAATGATCATATCATCCTTGCCGAACGAGATTCCGGCTTTACCGGCATAGCTGAAGCCAAGTTTCATGACCTGGTCGGCAAAAATCACCGTCTCTTTTTGACCGCAGTGACGGTAGACCATATCAAACACATTGCTCAACTCGCGCTTGGTGAGAAGCTGGTTGATGGCCCCAAACGGCACATTGGCGTTGCGCGGCAAGATTTCCAAAAGCAGCATTCTTCCGGGCGTGGTTTCGACGCGCTCGATCACCAATTCGCCTTCCGAATTCATGATACTGGCACGGCAGGAAATTTTGGAATGGAGCGACACCGCTTTGACTTCGAGCGCCTTGCGGACTTCGCCAACATCGGTAAACGACATGCCTTCGCCCGGTTCGCCGACCCGCGAATAGGAAAGATGATAGATGCCGAGCACAATATCCTGACTCGGCACGATGATCGGCTTGCCGTTCGCCGGGCTCAGAATGTTGTTGGTCGACATCATCAAGACACGGGCTTCGAGTTGTGCCTCGGGCGAAAGCGGCACATGAACTGCCATCTGGTCGCCATCGAAATCGGCATTAAAGGCGGCGCACACCAGCGGATGAAGTTGAATCGCTTTGCCTTCGATCAACACCGGCTCGAACGCCTGAATACCGAGGCGATGTAGCGTCGGCGCCCGGTTGAGCATCACAGGATGTTCGCGGATAACCTGCTCGAGAATATCCCAGACCTCAGGCCGGCTCTTCTCCACCATACGTTTGGCGGCTTTTAAAGTTGTCGCCATGCCGTACAGTTCGAGCTTCGAATAGATAAACGGCTTGAACAACTCAAGCGCCATTTTCTTCGGCAGCCCGCACTGATGCAGCATTAACTCCGGTCCCACCACAATCACCGAGCGGCCGGAATAATCCACCCGCTTGCCGAGCAGGTTTTGCCGGAACCGGCCCTGCTTGCCTTTGAGCATATCCGAGAGCGATTTCAGCGGGCGCTTGTTGGCGCCGGTGATCACCCGGCCACGCCGGCCATTGTCAAACAGCGCATCAACGGATTCCTGCAGCATGCGTTTTTCATTGCGCACAATGATTTCAGGCGCGCGCAACTCGATCAGCCTTTTAAGGCGATTGTTGCGGTTGATGACGCGGCGGTAGAGATCGTTCAAGTCCGAGGTGGCGAAGCGGCCGCCGTCGAGCGGCACGAGCGGGCGCAGTTCCGGCGGAATCACCGGCACGACTTCCAGAATCATCCATTCCGGTTTATTGCCCGACGTGATGAAGGCTTCGATGATCTTCAGTCGCTTGACGTATTTCTTGCGTTTCGCTTCCGAATTGGTCTCGGCCAGATCCTCGCGCAGTTTCTCGCGCTCAACGGCCAAGTCCAGCTCAGTCAACATTTTGCGAATCGCCTCGGCGCCGATGCCGGCGGTAAACGAGTCCGCGCCATACTCATCCTGAGCGTGGCGGAACTGATCTTCATTCAGCAATTCATTCTTCTTGAGCGGCGAGAGGCCAGGCTCGGAAACCACGTAGCTTTCAAAATAGAGCACCCGCTCCAGTTCCTTGAGCGTCATGTCAAGCAACAGACCGATGCGCGAGGGCACCGACTTCATGAACCAGATATGAGCGACCGGCGAGGCCAGTTCGACATGACCCATGCGCTCACGCCGCACTTTCGATTGAATGACCTCGACACCGCATTTCTCGCACACGATGCCGCGATATTTCATGCGCTTATATTTGCCGCAGAGGCATTCATAATCCTTGATCGGACCGAAGATGCGGGCGCAAAAGAGGCCGTCGCGCTCCGGCTTAAACGTCCGATAGTTGATCGTTTCCGGTTTTTTGATTTCGCCGTAAGACCAAGATCTGATTTTCTCCGGACTGGCGATGGAGATTCTGATCTTGTCAAACTGCTGTGCCGCGCTGACCGGACCGAATAGATTGATCAACTCACTCATGGATATCCTCCAATAACGCGCCACCGCCGAAGCAGTGGCGATGAACGGCGACGGCGTTCATTGCCGTCGCCGTAAATTCTAAATCAATTGTTCGAGCGTAAATCGACGTCGAGACCAAGCGCCTGCATTTCCTTGACCAACACATTGAAGGATTCCGGAATGCCGGCTTCGAAGTTCTCATCGCCGCGCACAATTGATTCATAAACTTTGGTTCGCCCGGACACATCGTCCGATTTGACCGTCAACATTTCTTGCAACGTGTAAGAGGCGCCGTAAGCCTGCAGGGCCCACACTTCCATCTCGCCGAAACGCTGTCCGCCGAATTGCGCCTTGCCACCCAACGGCTGCTGCGTGACCAAACTGTAGGGG
>JAPYQV010000105.1 GCA_029937205.1 Alphaproteobacteria bacterium | reverse complement strand
GCCCGGCATGCGGCTATGGCCGGCCAGCGTGCTGAGCGCCGAGAGGCCCCAGACCAGCGCTTCGCCGTGCGCGTTTTGCTGCGGGCCGATGCCGCCGCGGATCATTGCCGGCCGGGCGTTGGCGAAGTCGCGTGCCAGGGCGATGACGGTTTCGACGTCGATGTCGCAAGTCTCGGCCACGCGCTCCGGCGTCCACGGCTCGATCTGTTCGCGGTAGGCATCGATGTCATGTGCGATCTGCCCGGCATAGTCGAGATCGGCCAAATCCTCAGTGAACATGATGCGCGCCATGCCGGCGGCAAGCGCGGCATCGCTACCGGCGCGAATGGCGATATGCTCGTCGCACTGCACTGCCGTGCGGGTGCGCCGGGAGTCGATGCAAATGATGCGCGTGCCGTGGCGCTTGCGCGCCTCATTGATGAAATGCCAATGATGGTGGCCGGTCGAGAGCACGTTCACGCCCCACAGGATAATGAGTTTGGCGTGCACATAATCTTCCGGATCGAAGCCGACGTTATGACCGGCACCGAGAATGGCGATGGTGGGAGCGGCGCAAATTTCACCATGCATGTCGGAGGCGCCGAGGGCATTGAGCAGGCGCATCGGGGCGTGTTTTTGCATGGCGCCCATGGAGCCGTAATAGCTCACCGGCATCAGTGCTTCGGCGCCGTGCTCTTTGATGATCTTGTCGAAGCGCTCGGCGATATTGTCGATCGCCTCCTGCCACGAAATGCGCTCGTACTTGCCATCTCCTTTTTTGCCGACGCGGCGCAGCGGATGGAGCAGGCGGTCGGGGGAATAGGTGCGGGCCGGATAGTCGTTGACCTTGGCGCACAGCACGCCGCGCGTAAACGGGTTATCCTTGTCGCCGACCACGCGCGTAACCTTGCCGTCCTCGACATGGGCGAGCCAGGCGCAGGTGTCCGGGCAGTCCAGAGGGCAGCAGCCCTTGATCACTTGTGTGTCCGCCATTTTCCGTCTCCTTGCCGAATTATCCGCGCGCCCGCTATAGAGCCAAACCGGGCGCAATTTCGAGCGCTAGTTGTTAGGTCCAACTTGATAGTCATGGCGCCGAACTTCGAGCTCCGCTAACATTTGCGCCATGACTGAAAAAATCAGACTTCCGCGCCGCACCTTCCTGCGCCAGGCAGCCACGGCTGCCGTTGGCACCATCCTGACCAGCGGGCTCGCCATTCCGCTCAGCGCCAAGACGCAACATTCCTACCTGCTCGGCACCGGTACCACCGGTGGGACCTATTATCCCGTCGGTGTCGCCATCGCCACCTTGGTCAAGGTCAAGCTTGAGCCCAAGGCGGGGATTGCCATGTCGGCGATCACCTCCGCCGGGTCGGGGGAAAATCTCAAGCTGCTGCGCGAGGATCAGGTGCAGTTCGCCATTCTGCAGGGGCTGTGGGGGGCGCACGCCAAGGCCGGAACCGGACCGTTGACCGATGCCGGGCCGCAAGGACACCTCAGGGGCATTTCCATGCTGTGGCCCAACGTCGAGCATTTTATCGTGCGCTCCAAATATGCCACGAGCGGCACGGTGGCGGATTTAGCGGCACTGGCGGGCAAGGGCTTCTCCATCGGCAAGCGCAACTCCGGCACCGAGGGCTCCAACCGGCATATTCTCGCCGGCCTCGGCCTCGATCCGGAAGCCACATTCGATCTCGCCTTTCTCGGCTATGGCCCGAGCGCCGATGCGTTGATCAACGGCAAGATCGCTGGCATGAGCACGCCGGCGGGACCACCGGTTTCCGCCGTGACGCGTGCCTTCGCGGCGCTCGGCGAGGACATCACCATTCTCTCCTTCACGCCGGACGAGGTCGCGCGCGCCAATGGCGGCTTTGATCTCTGGACACCCTACACACTTCCCGCCGGCACCTATCCGGGGCAGGACAAGGACGTTGGCACCATCGCCCAGCCCAATTTCCTCGCCGCGCGCGCCGATGTGGATGAAGAAGCGGCCTATCAGATCACCAAAGCCATGCACGAGAACCTGCCGTTCCTGAACAATATTCATAAGGCAACGCGGGCAATTTCGCTCGAGAGTGCGCTGAACGGCCTGCCGGTGGCGCTGCACCCCGGCGCCGCGCGCTACTACCAGGAAAGCGGATTGGATATTCCGGGAGCACTTCTCGGCGGCTGATGGCCGCATCCGCAAGTGAGCACAAGACGGGCGCCAGGCCGGGCGGCCAATTTATCGATCGCTTTGTCTATTGGTTCGGCGCCGCGCTGGCCCTGGCCCACGTCTACTTTAATGTCATCGCCACGCTGCCGGAGCTTTGGATCGCGGCCATACATTTCGCCGGATTTGGCCTGATTTGCCTGTTGCTGACGCCGCCTTTGCGGCGCGGCCGGCATGGCACCCTTTATCTCGCTATCGATCTCGTGCTGGCCGTGGCGCTTGGCCTCGCCGCCCTGCACGTGATCCTGGCCGAAGTACCGCTGGCGGCGCGCGGCTTCGACTATGGCACGCTCGATTATATTGCCGGCTTTGCCCTCATTTTCCTCGCCATGGAACTCTCGCGCCGTGCCACTGGGCCGGTGATCCCGATCCTGATCATCATCGCGCTCAGCTACGTCGCCTGGTGGGGGCGCTATGTCGGCGGCGTGCTGCATTTTCCCGGTCTCTCGCTCGAAGTGGTGTTGCTGCGCGGCAGCTATGGCGACGAGGGCATGTTCGGCCTGGTGGCGCAGATCTCGTCGAGTTTCGTTTTTATGTTCGTGTTGTTTGGCGCCTTTCTGGTGCGCTCGGGCGGCGGGGAATTCATCGTCGATCTGGCGCGTGCCGCTGCCGGGCGCGTCACCGGTGGGCCGGGGCTGGTGGCGGTGATCGCTTCGGCATTGACCGGCATGGTGTCGGGCTCGGCCGTGGCCAATACGGTCTCCACCGGGGTGATCACCATTCCCCTGATGAAACGCGCCGGATTCCCGCCGCGCTTTGCCGCCGGCGTCGAGGCTGCGGCCTCCACCGGCGGGCAATTGATGCCGCCGGTGATGGGTGCGGGTGCCTTTGTCATGGCGACCTATACGCAAATTTCCTATCTCACCATTATCGCCGTATCGTTCCTGCCGGCACTGCTCTATTTCCTCGGCATTGCGTTTTACGTGCGCATTCAGGCGAAGAAATCGGGCCTGCACATTGACGACGCGGACACGCCGCGCCTGGGCACGGTTCTAAGAAGTGGTGGGCTGCCATTTCTTATTCCCATCGGTGTATTGGTCGGGCTTCTGGTCTGGGGTTTTACGCCGAGCTATGCGGCGGGCTATGCCATTGTTGCAGTCATCGGCGCATCCTGGTTGACACCCAAGCGCATGGGGCCACGGGCCATAATTGACGCCTTGGCCCTGGGCGCGCGCAATATGGTGACCACGGCGGTTCTGCTCGTGGCAATCGGTCTGGTGGTCAACGCAGTGGCGACCACCGGGCTCGGCAATAGCTTCGCACTGATGATTGCCGATTGGTCCGGCGACAGTCTGATCGTCGCGTTAATTCTGGTGGCGGCGGCGTCTCTCGTGCTCGGCATGGGCCTACCGGTGACGGCTTCCTATGTGGTGTTGGCGACGCTGTCGGCGCCGGCGCTCTACGATCTCATCACCCGCGCCGAATTGATCGAGGTGCTGGCTTCCGGCGCCGTGCCGGAGGCGGCGCGCGCCATCTTCGCCCTTGCCGTACCCGATGTCTCTCTCGGCGCGCCGATGAGCACAGGTGCCGCCGCTGAGCTGTTGGCACTTATGCCGCCCGAGATGAGCGGCATGCTGCGCGATTCCCTGCTGTCTCCGGCGCTGCTGACAACGGCACTGCTGTCCGCCCATATGATTGTTTTTTGGCTCAGCCAGGACAGCAATGTCACGCCGCCGGTTTGCCTGACCGCCTTCGCCGCCGCCGCAATTGCAGAAACGCCGCCGATGCGCACCGGATTGGTGGCGTGGAAGATCGCAAAGAGCCTTTACGCCATCCCTGTGCTGTTTGCCTATACGCCCTTCCTGTCTGGCGATTTCGCCGTGGCGCTGGAAGTTTTCGTCTTTGCCTGCCTTGGTATATATGCGCTCACCGGCGCCATCGAAGGCCATCTGGAGAGAGCTTTGAATTGGCCGTTTCGTATGACGTGTGCGGCGCTCGGTGTGTCTCTCCTGTGGCCCCTTGCGTGGCCTTGGCATGCCGCCGCAGCCGTTGCCGTGCTGACGATCTTGGCCTGGAATGTAAAAATGGCGCGTGAATATTGACCACGCCAAACCCGGTGCTAGTATCCGCACCTTCCTGAACCTGAGGCCGCACCATGAACACCCCCGTGAAACCGACCATTCTGCCCGATAACCCGCACTTCTCCTCTGGCCCGTGCGCCAAGCGGCCGGGCTGGTCTCTGGCGGCACTTGAGGACGCGCTGGTCGGGCGCTCGCACCGGGCGACCGAGCCCCTGGCGCGCATCCGCGAGGTGTTGTCGCGCTCCAAAGACGTGCTTGGCCTGCCCGATGATTACCGCATCGCCATCGTGCCGGCCTCCGATACCGGCGCCATGGAGATGGCCATGTGGTCGCTGCTCGGCGCGCGCGGTGTGGATTTTCTGACGTGGGAGAATTTCGGCGAGCAATGGGTGATCGATGGCGAGACCCAGCTTCGCCCGCTCGATCATCGCATCATCCGCGCCCCGTACGGCGAATTGCCGGACCTGAGCCAGACCGACCCGGAGCGCGATAGTGTTTTCGTTTGGAACGGCACCACGTCGGGTGTTCGCCTGCCGAATGGCGATTGGATATCCGATCAGCGCGCGGGCCTCACAATTTGCGATGCGACATCGGGCGTGCTGGCGCACGACATGCCCTGGCGCAAGCTCGATGTGGTGACTTATTCGTGGCAAAAAGCGATGGGCGGCGAGGCCGGCTTCGGCATGATTGTACTCAGTCCGCGCGCCGTTGAACGGCTGGAAAGCCATACCCCGCCCTGGCCCATTCCCAAACTCTTCCGCCTCGCCAAAAAACAAAAGCTGATCGAAGGCATCTTTCGCGGCGAGACCATCAACACCGTCTCGATGCTCGCCATTGAGGATGTGCTGGACGCACTACGCTGGGTCGAAAGCATCGGCGGCGGCCCTGGCATGATCGCCCGCGCGGAAGCAAACTTCGCCGTGGTGGATGCCTGGGTAGCGCGCACATCGTGGGTCGAATTTTTGGCCCGTGACCCGGCGACGCGCTCGCGCTCCTCACTCTGCCTCAGCATCACCGAGGATTGGTTCGCAGCTCTCGAAGAAAGTGCGCGCTGGGACATCGTTGGCGCGTTCACGAAGATGCTCGCCACCGAGGGCGCGGCGTTCGATATTGCGACGCACCGGGCCGCGTCGCCGGGCTTGCGCATTTGGGGCGGGGGCACGGTAGAACAGAGCGATCTGGAAAAACTGTTGCCGTGGCTCGACTGGGCCTGGGCCGAAATTTGCACAGAGCACGCTGTTTAATCACGCTGTATGAAAAGAGCACACCATGCCTAAAGTTTTGATATCCGATAAAATGAGCCCCCTCGCCGCCGAAATCTTCATCGCGCGCGGTGTTGAGGTCGATGTGAAAACCGGTCTAGACCCTGAAGCGTTGAAGGCGATTATCGCCGACTATGATGGCCTTGCCGTGCGCTCGGCGACCAAGGCAACGGCCGAGATTATTGCCGCCGCGGACAAACTCAAAGTCATCGGACGAGCCGGTATTGGCGTCGATAATATTGATCTCGCCGCCGCCACGGCGCGCGGTGCCGTGGTGATGAACACGCCGTTCGGCAATTCCATTACCACGGCGGAGCATGCCATTGCCCTCATGACGTCGCTGGCCCGTCAAATTCCGCTGGCCGACCGGTCAACCCGGGCGGGCAAGTGGGAAAAGAGCCGGTTCATGGGCATGGAGCTGTGCAAAAAACAGCTCGGTGTCATCGGCTGCGGCAATATCGGTGCCATCGTCGCGACGTTGGCGCTGGGTTTGAAGATGCGTGTCATCGCTTATGACCCCTACCTCTCTCCCGAGCGCGCCAATAACCTCGGAGTCGAGCGTGTGGCGCTTGATGAGCTATTGCAGCGCGCCGACTTCATCACACTGCATGTGCCGCTAACTGACGAGACGCGCGGCATCATCGACGGGTCCGCCTTGGCCAAGACCAAGCCCGGCGTACAGATCATCAATTGCGCACGCGGTGGTCTTGTGGTGGAGGCCGACCTCAAAATCGCCATCGAAAGCGGCCATGTGGCGGGTGCGGCGCTTGACGTGTTTGAGACGGAACCGGCGCGGGACAACCCCTTGTTCGAATTGGACCAGGTGATCGCGACACCACATCTCGGCGCCTCGACGGATGAGGCGCAGGAAAATGTTGCTCGCCAAGTGGCAGAGCAGATGTGTGATTATCTGCTCACCGGCAGCGTGACCAACGCGGTCAATACGCCCTCCGTCGCGGCCGAAGATATGCAGAAATTGGCACCCTATATGAAGCTGGCCGAGCAGCTCGGCTCTTTCGCTGGGCAAGTGACCGAATCTGGCTTGGTCGGTGCCACGATCGAATATGAAGGCGCGGCGGCGGCACTCAATTGCCAGCCTCTCACCGCCATCGTGTTGCAGGCACTGCTGGCCCCCTTACTGGATTCCGTGAATGTGGTGAACGCGCCGTTGATCGCCAAGCAACGTGGTATCGATGTGCGCGAAGTCAAACGCGACCAGGCCGAGGATTATCAAACGCTGATCCGCCTCACCATCGCTACCGAGCGACAGCAGCGCACAGTTGCCGGGACGCTGTTTGGCGGCGATAAGCCGCGCATTGTCGAGATCAAAGGCATTAAGATCGAAGCTGAATTGAGCCCGCACATGCTTTACTTCACCAACGAGGACAAGCCCGGCCTGATCGGCGGCATGGGTCAAATCCTCGGTGATGCCGGCTTAAATATCGCCACATTCCATCTTGGCCGGGCCGAGGCTGGCGGTGCTGCCATTGGCCTGGTGTCTACCGACAGCGACGCCAGCGAGCAGGTGCTCGATCAGCTCCGCGCTTTGCCGTTCATCGTTCAGGTCAAGGCGCTTCGTTTTTAAGTTTGGTTATTCTTAAGCGGCCCACATGCGCAGCAAATCATGCGCGGCGCGCGAGGCCAAATCCTGCTCCGCCTTGGGCAGACCTCTTTCATCGAGGCGACGGCAAAGCTGGTTAAGTCGCATCAGAATGGTGCGCTGCACCGGATCGCGCACATGACTTTGAATCCAGAACACAGCGGCGAGGCGGACGCCGCGGGTGACGGTCTCCACGCGGTGTAAATCCGACGTGCAATAGAGCGCCGCATGGCCGGCCGGAAGTTTTATTTGCTGGCGCCCGTCGAGGCTCTCAACCGTGAGTTCGCCGCCATCATAACTTTCGGGGTCTTTCAGAAATATGGTGCAGGAAAGGTCGGTTCGCACCGGGTTTTGCGTGCCCATGTTCATGATCGCCGCATCCGTGTGAAAATCGTAATACATGCCTTCGTCGTAGCGGCTGAACATGGGAAACGAGTAATTTGCCGGGAAAGCCGTTGTGGCGATTTCTCCATGCGTGCGCACGGCCTGCAGGACTTGTTCACCCAATTGTTTGCGCGTGGTATCCGGCACGAGCTCGAGATTTCGTTTGAGCTCAGCACCCGCATTGCCGGTAGTGGCGTTGCCATCGCAAAATTGCCCGCTTTCCAATGTTGCGGCGATCGTCTCGGCCTGCGTCGTGCTCAATAGCTCGGGTATGACAATTATTTTTATCTCTCCCGCCCTGGGGAGGCGGCAACGGCTTAACCATGTTTTTGATACTCTAATTGGCAATTGCTAACAGGTGGTTTAGCCCGGCCGGGGCTAGGGGGATAATTTATACTAAAAAAACATATTAATTAATAATTTTAATAGGTTGTTAAAACATTGAAGGCATAGTGGTCCTGCGCACCATGAAGAAGGAGCGCTTGGTCCACGAAACGGCAAAC
>JAPYQV010000104.1 GCA_029937205.1 Alphaproteobacteria bacterium | reverse complement strand
GGGCAACAAGGAGGAAGAGGCGGAAGAGGAATTGCGCGGCGCCATCAGCCTGCAGGCCGAGGAAGGCGTGGTGGTGAAGCATGAACACGACATGCTGCACGGCATACTCGACCTCGACGAAGTGGCCGTCGGCGAAATCATGACTCACCGCAACAATATGACGATGATCAATATTGCCGACGGCGTACGCAGCATTCTCGATCAGATGATCGAAAGCCCTTATACAAGAATCCCGCTGTGGCGCGACGAGCCCGACAATATTCTCGGCATCGTGCACAGCAAGGATCTCCTGCGCGCCATCCAGGGCCATCGGGATGATTTGGCAAAGCTCAATATTGAGGAAGTCTTGACGCCGCCCTGGTTCGCCCCCGAAACCACCAGCCTGCGCAAACAGCTCAATGCCTTCCGCGAGCGCCGGGCACATTTTGCCCTTGTCGTAGATGAATATGGCTCGCTCATGGGCCTGGTAACGTTGGAGGACATCCTGGAAGAGATCGTCGGCGATATTGTCGACGAACATGATATTGCGCTCAGGAACACCCTGGCGCGCGCCGACGGCTCGGTTTTGGTCGCCGGCGACACCACCATCCGCGACCTCAATCGCCGCTTCGGCTGGAATTTTCCCGACGAAGAGGCGGCGACGATTGCCGGGTTGGCGCTGCAATTGGCCCAGCAAATTCCGCAAATTGGCGAGCGCTTCGAGATCGAAGGCTTTGTTTTGGATGTGCGCGGGCGCGAGAAAAACCGCGTGACATCGGTTCGCGTCATTCCGCCGCCGAGCAGCGAAAAAACGACCGAAGAAGATGCATAGGCGCGCCGCCGCTCGATGTTGCTAGAGCTCTTCAACACCATATTTCCGGTCGTCGCCTGCGCCGGACTGGGCTATCTCTGGGCGCGCTTCGACCAACCCTACGACACCCGCTTCGTCACTCGCCTGGTCGGCCATATCGGTGCGCCGTGCCTGATCTTTTCGACCATGGTCGGCATTGATGGCATGTCCGGCCAAATTGCCGAGATGGCGCTCAGCGCCGTCGTCGCGCTGCTCTCTTTCGCAGCGTTTGCCGCGGTCATTCTGTATTTTGCCAAACTGCCGTACCGCACCTTCCTGGCCCCGGTCACGTTCCCCAATGCCGGTAATATCGGCCTGCCGCTCTGCCTGTTTGCCTTTGGCAAAGAGGGCTTGGCGCTCGGCATCGGGTTTTTCGCGGTCTCCGCCTCAGCCCAATTGATCTTCGGCCAATGGCTGTTTTCCGGCCTCCCCACACCACTGCCGCTGTTGAAGGCGCCGATCCCCTATGCCGTTGCCATCGGCGCAATTTTTCTCGCCACCGACACCCAACCGCCGGAATTCATCTACAACACGACGAATCTTCTCGGCGGCTTTGCCATTCCGCTGATGACCTTCACGCTTGGGGTCTCGCTCGCCCGGCTCAAGGTGGTTCGCTTCAGCCGAACGCTCGCGCTCTCGCTGTTCCGCCTCGGCATGGGCGCCGCCGGCGGCTTCGGTTTTGCCGAACTGTTCGGTTATGAAGGGATGCAGCGTGGCGTTCTGATCATCCAATGCAGCATGCCGGTCGCCGTGTTCAATTATTTGTTCGCCTCTTATTATGAGCGCGATCCGGAAGAAGTCGCGAGCCTGGTGGTGCTGTCCTCTGCACTCGCTTTTCTGCTCATGCCGCTGCTGATATATGCTGTTCTCTAACGTTCCCTTCATTAACGCTCCCTTCACTTGAAATGAGGCCGCCATGCCGCTCAGCTCCCCTGCCCCGCGAGAAAACATTCACACCCGCCAAATCGAGTGCCAGGGATTCTGCCGCGAAGACGGCTTGTGGGATATCGAAGCCAACCTCACGGACGTTAAATCCTACGAAGTCGACAGGAATTGGCGCGGCAAAGTCGCGCCCGGCGATCCGATTCATGATCTCTGGGTGCGCCTCACCCTGGACGATGATTTGCTCATCACCGCGATCGAAACCGCATCCGACGTCACGCCCTACGAACTGTGCCCGACAGTCGCCGATAATTTCCAGGCGCTGGTCGGCGTTCGCATCGCGCCGGGCTGGAACCGCCAGGTCAAATCCCGCGTCGGCGGAGTGCGGGGCTGCACCCATATTGTTGAGTTGATGAGCGTCCTCGCCACTGTCGCCTTTCAAACCATTTTTTCGCTACGTGAAAAGGAACTCACGGCAGGCGACAAAAAACCACCGATGCTCGACACCTGCCTCGCTTGGGACACTTCCGGCCCGGTGGTCAAGGCGCAATATCCGGCCTGGTATAAGGGCGCCTAACCGCGCGCCAGCGCCATCGGCGCATATCGGCTTCATTCAAATAATTAGCGAACGCCCGTACGGCTGGCTCAATTTACGCCCGAGGGTGGTTCCCTTACTCCGCCTCAGCCGGCGTCAACGTCTTTAGCGCCAGGGCATGTATATCGCTTTTTAAATCGTCGGCGAGTAGGCGATAAACCAAGCGCTGGCGCTCAACGCGGCTGAGGCCTTCGAATTTGCCACTGACGACCGTCACCTCAAAGTGACTTTCGCCCTCGGGGCGCGCGCCGGCGTGACCGTGATGGCGCGCCGACTGATCCTCAATGGTGAGTTTTTCCGGCGCCAGGCCGGCATTTAACTTTTGCTCAATCGCTGTGGCAACCCGCATTTCTTAACCTCTTCACGTCATGATTCCGCCCGATGACTCCGTTAGCGTCATGTGCTGCCAAGATCAATAGACGCCTTGGCTTTACTCGCCAAGAGGCAATCGGCATAATTATTCGATGAAAGTGTTTGAAGGCACCCAGAGGACGCGCCCACCGAAGCCCGAGGCGGCGCCGGCGCATCTGTGCGAATTCCCCGATTGCGCGCAAGACGGGCCGCATAAGGCGCCGCGCGCGCCGGATGATCTGCGCACCTATCGCTGGTTCTGCCTCGACCATGTGCGCGAATATAACCGCGCCTGGAATTTCTTCGAGGGTTGGACGCGGAGCGACATCGAGCATTTTCAGCGCGATGACGTGACCGGCCATCGCCCGACCTGGCCGGTTTACAGCAAACGCCCGCTACACGAGGAAATGGACGATCTGGAGAGCGTTTTCCATAATTTCTCACATGAATGGTTTGGCGACGGCAAACGCAGCAATGGCGACAAGGGCGGGCGCGATAAAAAACTTAGCGCCGCCGCCATGGATATCGAACGGGCCTGCGCCACGCTTGGCCTCAAACCCGGTTTCAACCGCGTCAAACTGCGCAGCCGCTACATGGAACTGGCGAAAAAGCACCATCCGGACGTCAATGGCGGCAGCAAAGAATCGGAAGAGTTGTTGAAATCGATTAATCAGGCATATACCTATCTTTTAAGTCAGGTCTCCTGATTATACGAACGCGCCGCGGCCGCGGCCCAAGCCCCCTCGAAAGGGACAAGAAATGGCCTCTCAAGAACAGATGGGCGATACGCCCAATTTAAGCGATCGCCATCCCGACATTAGTGTTTCGGTACGCCAGACCTTTGGCATCGACACGGATATGGAAGTACCGGCGTTTTCCGAACCGGAAGAGCATGTGCCGGTCATCGACACCGCCTATCGCTTCAACCACGACACCACATTGGCCATTCTGGCCGGATTCGCCCACAACCGGCGTGTCATGGTCCAGGGCTATCACGGCACCGGAAAATCGACCCATATCGAGCAGGTTGCCGCGCGCCTTAACTGGCCGTGTATCCGGGTTAACCTCGACAGCCATATCAGCCGTATCGATCTCGTCGGCAAGGACGCCATCGTCCTTAAAGACGGCAAGCAGATCACGGAATTCCGCGAAGGCATTTTGCCGTGGGCGCTGCAAAACCCGGTCGCCATTTGCTTCGACGAATATGATGCCGGGCGGCCGGATGTGATGTTCGTCATCCAGCGTATTCTCGAGGTCGACGGCAAAATGACGCTGTTGGATCAGAACAGGGTGATCCACCCGCACCCCGCCTTCCGCATTTTCTCGACCACCAACACGGTTGGCCTCGGCGACACCACCGGCCTCTATCATGGCACCCAACAGATCAACCAGGGCCAGATGGACCGCTGGAATCTGGTCGCAACGCTGAATTATCTGCCGCATGACGAGGAAGTCGAAATCGTCGTTTCCCAGGTGCTGGATTATGCCGACGCGGACAGCCGCAAGATCGTGTCGGCCATGGTCGAAGTCGCCGATCTCACCCGTTCGGGCTTCATGTCGGGCGATATCTCGACCGTCATGTCGCCGCGTACGGTCATCCACTGGGCCGAGAATGCAACTATCTTCGGCGATGTCGGCTACGCCTTCCGCGTCACGTTCGTGAACAAGTGCGACGAAATGGAACGCGCCGCGGTAGCCGAATATTACCAGCGCTGCTTCGGCAAGGAATTACCGGAATCAGCGGTGCCGACGCCGACGGAAAGCTAGAGGGCGGCGTTGAGCGAGAAGATAGAAAATCCGGCTGAACTGTTTCAACGCGCCGTCGGCTGCGCCATGCGGGCGATTGCCGGCGTAAAGGGTGAAGAACTTGCGGTGTCGTTCGATTCGGACACGCCGAGCCTGAGCGGCGATCAAGCGCAACTGCCCTTCCCGGCGCGCGACCTCAACGCGCTCGATGTGGATATGGTACGCGGTTCCGCCGACGCCTTGGCGCTCCGCGTGCGCTATCACGATGCGGCAGCGCACCGCCGTGTCCAGCCGCGCGGCAAACATGCCCGCGCCATATTCGAAGCGGTCGAGCAGGCGCGGATTGAATCCCTTGGCGCCCGGCGTTTCGCCGGTGTTGCCGCCAACCTGTCCTCGGCACTCGAACAGCGCAGCCGCCTGAAAGGCTACGATCAGATTTCCAGCCCAGAAGAGGCCTCGGTCGCCGATGCCGTCGGCGCGTTGGTGCGCGAGCGCCTGCATGATTTGCCGCTGCCGGCGGCGGCCAAGCATTTGGCCGATACCTGGCGCCCGTGGTTCGAGGAGAAAGCCGGTAAGAGCCTGTTCGATCTGGCCAAAACGGCGGACGACCAGGAAGCCTTCGGCAAACTCATCCGCGACATGATCCGCGACCTCGATATCGAGGACGAGGACATGGATGACGGCGATGAGTCTGAAGCAGATTCCTCGCCCGATTCGGCCGAGGATGCGGATTCCGACGAAAGCGGCGCGGCCCAGGGCGGCGAACAGATGGACGGCGACAGCAGCGCCGATTCGGAAGCCGAACTGGGCGAGGATGTGGACGCCAGCGACGCCTCCGACAGCGACGCCGACGCCATGGCCGGCGAAGGTGACGACGAGTCCGAAGAAGGCGGGCGGCGCCGCATGCTGCCCGGCGAGGGCCCCGATGATGGCAACGGCCCGTCCTATAACAGCTACAGCTTTGAATTCGACGAAATCGTCAATGCCACCGATCTCTGCGACGCCGAGGAACTGGGGCGTCTTCGCCAGCAGCTCGACCAGCAGCTCTCGGCCCTGCAAAGCGTCATCGGCCGTCTCGCCAACCGCCTGCAACGGCGCCTGCTGGCGCGCCAGGTGCGGGCCTGGGAGTTTGATCTGGAAGAGGGCTTGTTGGATGCCGGGCGCCTCTCCCGGGTGATTACCCAGCCGCTGTATCCGCTCAGCTACAAAAAAGAAAAGGAGATGCGCTTCCGCGATACGGTAGTCACCCTCCTGATCGATAATTCCGGCTCGATGCGCGGCCGGCCGATCCTGGTCGCCGCCATGAGCGCTGATATCCTCGCCCGCACCCTTGAGCGCTGCGGCGTCAAGGTCGAGATTTTGGGTTTCACCACGCGCGCCTGGAAAGGTGGGCAGGCACGCGAGCGTTGGTTGGCGCAAGGCCGCCCGCGCAATCCCGGCCGCCTCAACGACCTCCGCCATATCGTCTACAAAAACGCCGACGAGCCGTGGCGCCGCGCCCGCAAAAGCCTCGGCCTGATGCTGCGCGAGGGCCTGCTCAAGGAAAACATCGACGGCGAAGCCCTGCTGTGGGCGCATGAACGCCTCATGGGCCGGGTCGAGGAACGCCGTGTCATCATGGTGATCTCGGACGGCGCCCCGGTCGACGACAGCACCCTCTCGGTCAACCCGCGCAATTATCTCGAACGCCACCTGCGCGCCGTGATCAATTGGATCGAGACCAACTCACCGGTCCAACTCCTCGCCGTCGGCATCGGCCACGACGTCACGCGCTACTACGAACACGCGGTAACCATCACCGACGCCGAACAACTCGGCGGCACCATGACGGAAAAACTCGCAGAAATGTTTGAGGAAGATGCGCAAGGCCAGGGCGCTGGCGCTGGCCGAGGTGGCCGCGGTGGGCGACGCCGTTTGGCGAGTTAAGGCGGGGACGTTTTACGCCACAGCAACTTCGTAACGGCGCCAATTCGTGCTATCCTTTCAAACTGAAATGATAGCCATGCGGCACATCATCTGGTGGCATGCGTAAATTACAAAACAATGCCAATTTCGGTCATTAGTCTTATTCCCATCAGCTAGGTATTGCCGCCCGCACCTCCGTTAGGCGAAGCCGTAAAGCCGGCGGCAATTGCCCCACATGATTTTCTTTTTTGATTCGAGGCCGACTCCCGGCAGGGCGAGGAATTCCTTGGTGCCGTTGGGGTAGCCGCCGTCGGCATGAGGGTAGTCGATGGACATGACGATATTATCGTCGCCGAAACGGTCGACCACCTGCGCCACCAGCGCTTCATCCGAATCGGTGGCGATAAAACATTGGCGCAGGAAGATTTCCGACGGCAGCGCCGAGAGCTGGATCGCCTCGCCGCCGCCATATTTTTGCCACTGGCCGTCGAGGCGGTCGAGCCACCATGGCAGCCAGCCGCAATTGCCTTCCAAAAAGCCGATCCGCATGTCTGGGAAGCGATCGCACACGCCGCCGACGAGCATGGCGCCCATGGCCGCCATCAGTTCGAAGGGAAAGGCCGAAGCGTGATTCAGAGTGCGGAAATTGGGGTGGCCGCGGAAGCGGTTGGCGGCGTAATCCTCGGAAGCGCCGCCGCTCGTGCCGTGAAAGATCAGCGGCACACCGAGGCGGGTGATTTCGCGCCACAGCACATCGCATTCAACCGCATGGACATAGCGCCCGCCGACCGGCATGGGCAACAGCACCACAGCCACATGGCCCTTGTCCTCGACCGCGCGGCGCGCCTCTTGGGCGGCCAATTCGGGATCATGCAAGGCGACGATTGCGGCGCTCCGAAGACGCGATGTATGGGCCGCGCAATAGTCCGCCAGCCAATCGTTAAACGCGGCGCAATAAGCGGTCGCGACTTCGCCGGAGAGACTGTCGATCGAGAGAAACATGGAGGCGAAGGTGCGGAACATGACCGCTTCATCGATGCCCTCGACATCCATCGCCGCCACCGTCGACGCGGCGTCGTATTTCTTTTCGCGGATTGGCGCGTAGATGCCTTCGCTCGGCGCGTCGAGCGCCTTTTGCGGGCCGACCACCGCTTCATCCCGCGCCCACGGCGGGATCATTTGGCCGCCGGCATTCCAATGGGGGAAATTGGTCGGACCCCAGCCGAGATATTCCGGCATGTGGGCGTGAAATTTCGGATCGAGATATTTCTCGAACAGGTCGCCATTTTCGATCACGTGCAAATCGCAATCGATAATTTTCAGCCCGTCTTTCACCGCATCCTCCCCATCAGACATTTACGCCATGAGTTATGACAGATGTTGGCGTAGGAAATCCAGACTGCGTTGCCAGGCGAGAGCCGCATCACCCTTGTCGTAAGCTGCGCGGTTCCAGTCAATGAGCGCACTCAACAACGCCTTGGTACGCTTGCGAAAAACGGTAAAATTATCATCCGCCAGGAACACGCCGCGATATCCGTGCGCATAGAGGCGGTCGAGCTCGCGCAATATCTGGTCGATCGATTTGTGACGCTGCTTGCGCCCGACATACTGAATGACATCGCAGAATTCACATTCGAACGGACACCCGCGCGATGTCTGTATGGCGCCGATCACGGCAGCGCCCTTGGGGTAGAGATCCCAACGC
>JAPYQV010000616.1 GCA_029937205.1 Alphaproteobacteria bacterium | reverse complement strand
GGGCTGCACCGGGCCGCACCGGGCCGCACCGGGCCGCACCGGGCCGCAATGGCAGGTAAAAGGGTATGACGAAAAAATTATTTGGCACGGACGGAATTCGCGGCACGGCGAACAAGCCGCCGATGACGGCCGAAATCGCGCTTCGCGTGGGCGAGGCGACGGGCGCGCATTTCCTGCGCGGGGATCATCGCCATCGGGTGGTCATTGCCAAGGACACGCGGCTCTCCGGCTATATGCTGGAGCCCGCCCTAACCGCCGGGTTCATTTCCGTCGGCATGGACGTGATCCTGGTCGGCCCCTTGCCGACCCCGGCGGTCGCCATGCTGACGCGCTCGCTGCGCGCCGATGTCGGCGTGATGATTTCGGCGTCGCACAATTCCTACGAGGACAATGACATAAAACTGTTTGGCCCGGATGGCTACAAGCTGTCGGACGAGGCCGAAGCGGCGATTGAGGCGCGCATCAGCGATGACGATGTCGCCCACCGCGCCGCGCCGGCGCAACTGGGGCGCGCCAAGCGGCTCGATGATGCCGAGGGCCGCTATATCGAATTCGCCAAGAACACGTTCCCGCGCAATCTCCGCCTCGACGATGTCAAAATTGTCGTCGATTGCGCCAATGGCGCGGCCTACAAGGTGGCCCCCACCGTGCTCTGGGAATTGGGCGCCGATGTGGTTTCCGTTGGCGTCGAGCCCGATGGGCTGAATATTAACAAGGGTTGCGGCTCGACCGATTGCGGTGTGATGCAGGCGGCCGTGGTGGCGCACGGTGCCGATCTCGGCATTGCGCTTGATGGTGACGCGGACCGCGTTTTGATGTGCGATGAAACCGGCGCCTTGCTCGACGGCGACCAAATTATGGCCTTGGTCGCCGAGTTTTGGGCGCGCACCGACCGCCTGCGCGGTGGCGGCGTTGTCGCCACGGTCATGTCAAATCTCGGCCTCGAACGCTATCTGGAAAATATCGGTCTGACCCTGGAGCGCACCAAGGTCGGCGACAGATATGTGGTCGAGCATATGCGCGAACATGGCTTCAATCTTGGCGGCGAGCAGTCCGGCCATATCATCCTGAGCGATTTCGGCACCACCGGGGATGGTTTGATCGCCGCGCTTCAGACACTCGCCGTCCTGGCCGCGTCCGGGCGGCGCGCCAGCGAGGCGGCGCGGGTATTTTCGCCGATACCGCAGACCCTTCGTAATGTGACCTACGGCAAACGCGATCCACTCGGCGAGAGACGTGTCAAAGAAGCCATCGCCGAGGCCGAATCCCGTTTGGGTCAAGAAGGCCGTCTGGTGATTCGGAAATCCGGCACCGAGCCGGTGGTGCGGGTCATGGCGGAAGGCGATGATGAAGTCTTGGTTGCCGAGGTTGTAAGCGATATTGTTAATGCCATGCATGAAGCGGCGCAGTGGTAATCGGGATAGGAGCGATGACGAACAATAAAAACAGGATGGTCTACCACCTGGCGGCGCTATGAAGGGGCGGGTTCTCATTATCGCCGGATCTGATTCGGGCGGTGGCGCCGGCATTCAGGCGGATTTGAAGACTGTAATGGCGCTCGGTGGCTATGGCGGAACCGCAATTACCGTCCTCACCGCGCAAGATACCAAA
>JAPYQV010000615.1 GCA_029937205.1 Alphaproteobacteria bacterium | reverse complement strand
GTTCCGGTGGTCGTCGCGCCAATCGGCTTCACTTCGGAACATTCCGAAACGCTGGTGGAGCTGGATATAGAATATCGCGAGCACGCGGCGGCGGTTGGAGTGCCGCATTACGACCGGATTGGAACGGTTGGCGTCGATGCTGATTTTATCGATGGCCTTGCTCGGCTGGTCGGCGAGGCCGTCGCCGACGGGTCGCCCCTGATGAATCAAACCGGCGCGTCCCGATGTCCGGATGGCATGGCCGGTTGTCCGTTTTGCACCGCATAGGAGCGCGCGGCCATGTTTGATTGGTATCCTTGGCTGAAGGCGCTTCATGTCATCGCCGTGATTTCGTGGATGGCGGGGTTGCTCTATCTGCCCCGGCTGTTTGTGTATCATTGTTCGGCGGACCCGCCGCAGTCGGCGATTTTCAAGGTGATGGAACGGCGGCTGTTGCGGGCAATCATGAACCCGGCGATGGTCGTGGTCTGGATCACCGGTCCGCTGATGCTCTATATGGGGTCGCTTTGGGATGCGCCCTGGTTCTGGGCGAAGGCAGTTCTTGTCGTCGTCCTCACGGTGATGCACCACGCCTTCGGCCGGTGGCGCAAGGCCTTCGAGGAAGACCGCAACACACGTGGTGAGAAATTTTACCGGATCGCCAATGAAGCGCCGACGCTTTGCATGATCGGCATTGTCATCCTGGTCGTCGTCAAGCCGTTCTGATTTGTATCGGCGGCGCTAGTGGTTGGCTCTTAACGAATTATTTATACGAAAGACTTGAAATAAAATAAGTAAATCCACAATTGACTCGTAGTCAGCTATTCGGTATTGGAACGGTATCTACGCCGAATGCAATTTGGCGAACAGTCCCAGCTCCGCAATCCGCATTAAATACTAGGCCCGGTTCCCGAGGCCGATGCCTGTTCAAGGCGCGTTTGGCGGACATCCATTTCCCTTTTTCAGCTGCGGCGGCAATATGCAACTCCAGGAACTCAAAAAGAAAACCCCTTCCGATCTATTGGCGTTCGCCGAGGATCTTGAAATTGAGAACGCGAGCACCCTGCGCAAGCAGGACATGATGTTCGCGATACTGAAACAGCTCGCCTCCAACGAGGTCCCGATATTCGGCGACGGCGTTCTGGAGATTCTTTCAGACGGGTTCGGTTTTCTTCGCTCGCCGGAATCGAATTATCTGCCCGGCCCGGACGATATCTATATCAGTCCGAGCCAGGTTCGGCTTTTCGGCCTGCGCACCGGCGATACGGTCGATGGTGAAATTCGCGCGCCCAAGGAGGGCGAGCGGTATTTCGCGATGCTCAAGGTCCTCAAAATCAATTTCGACGATCCGGACGTGGTCCGCCATCGTATTAATTTTGATAACCTCACGCCGCTCTATCCCGAAGAGAGGCTGCGGCTCGAAATAGAGGATAGCGAGAGCAAGGATTTGTCGGCGCGCGTCATCGAGTTGATCGCGCCGCTCGGCAAGGGACAGCGCGCCTTGATCGTGGCGCAGCCGCGCACCGGCAAGACGGTGATGCTGCAGAGCATTGCCCAGTCGATTACCACCAACAACAAGGACACCTATCTGATCGTCCTGTTGATCGACGAGCGCCCCGAGGAAGTAACCGACATGCAG
>JAPYQV010000614.1 GCA_029937205.1 Alphaproteobacteria bacterium | reverse complement strand
TGCTTCACTTGCAAGTGTTTTTCAGTATTTTGGTGATGTTTTTTCTACGCGCGAACTAATTGAATTAATTGGAAAAACATCGCAAAATAAGGCGGTGCAAGCGGCCTAATCACCAAGACGGATCGCGAGATTTAGACACCCGGTTCTTTGAAAGTTTGCTTAACCTTGAGGACGTATCTGGGATTAGACTGGACCTTTCAGAAAAAGGGTAGAAGCGAACTCCTACCCGTTTTCAATTATTCCGCAGCCGGACGTTTGAAAGGCTCAAAGCTTGGGCGGTAGCTCTTTTCATCAAGGAACTGGGTCAAACCTTGATGGAAGGAGTCTTCCTTATCACGCATCCTAATTTCGGACATCTTTGCCGCCAAATAATCAAGTGCTTGGAAATAATCCATGCCTCGAACGCGCCGTACAGCTTGTTTAGTGGCGCGTAATACTTCTGGGTTCTTCTTCCGCATTTCATTGGCGAGCTTAACAACTTCGGCCTTAAGCTGATCAGCAGGAACCGATTTATTGATCAATCCCATTGCTTCGGCTTTTTTGCCGTCAAACGCTTCACCGGTGCAGCAATAATACATTGCATCGCGAGGGTTAAGAGTATTGGCAATGGTCCAGGTCACAACACCACCGGGTAATATTCCCCAGTTAATCTCAGATAGACTAAAAGTTGCATCGTCAGACGCAATGGCGAAGTCACATGAGCACAGCTGAGTAAATGCCCCGCCGATGCAATAGCCATTGACCATCGCAATTGTTGGTTTGTCATACATACTGAGTCGATGTTGACGCCAGCCTTCGTTAGTTTCCATGTATCGTTTGGTATCAACTGGTGGACGGTTTTCATATTCGCGGAAAAATTCGCGCAAATCTTGACCGGCGCTCCAGCTTTCGCCGACACCCGCAATTACCAAAACTTCAGTTTCGTCATCCGCTTCAAGATACGCTAATGCATCAAACATTTCTTGATGCACGGCCGGGCTCATGGCATTGCGCTTTTCTGGACGATTGATCGACAAAAAAGTAATGCCGTCTTCTTTTTCTACTTTAATATTTTCGCACTTATCGAAATCCATTTTCTTTCTCCTACCGGTTAAGGTTGTTACTCAAATTTCAGTTTATTTGCTATGAACGCTGAATCGGACGGACATCAACGGCGCGTATACCCTGTCCTTCAGCACCAACAATCATTGGGTTAATTTCTAAGTCAGATAGTGATGATCTTTGTGCCAAGAATAAATCGCCGAGAGCACTGACAGCTTTGGCCAATGCGTCTACATCACGTGCAGGTTGCCCACGAAAAGTTTCAAATAATCGCGATGAACGTAATTCTGAGATCATTTTTTTAACGTCAATGACCGACGCGGGCAGTAATCTCAAAGAACTGTCCTTCAGGGCTTCAACAAAAACACCGCCAAGCCCGACCACAACGAACGGTCCATATTGTGGGTCCTCGCGAAATCCGACGATAACTTCTAGCCCTTCAACCACCTCTTGAACGAGATAGCCATCGATCTGAATTTTGCCATCAAGACGCATTTCGATTTCTGCAATTGCTTCCGAAACTGCCTTTGCATCGGCGAGACCAATTTTTACGCCGCCAACTTCGGTTTTGTGGCTGGCCTCTGGCG
>JAPYQV010000103.1 GCA_029937205.1 Alphaproteobacteria bacterium | reverse complement strand
CCGTATTGACCGCCGACCCGATGAAGACCCGCCTCCAATTGGCGCAATTGATCATCGATGATTTTGCCGCCAACCAAGAGCTTGTGCAGGAAAAAATTGCCCGCGCGCATGCTGAAGCGGAGAGCTGCGCCGATATGCTTCGGCTGAGTGCGGATTTCATTTCGCCGCAATCCGGTGATCTCGGCGAACTTAGCCTCGGCGACATGCCGCTCGATTTACGTCAGGCGGTTAGCCAACTGGACGCCATGGCGTTGAGTGCGCCCCTGCCCTTCGGCGGCGGCTTCAGAATCCTGATGATTTGTGAGCGCGACGAGGCGACAATCGAGCTACCGAGCCGCTCCGATCTGCGCCAGGCGATCGGAAATCGGCGCCTTGAACTGCAGGCACGGCGATATTTGCGCGACCTCAGGCGCTCTGCTTTCGTCGACGTTCGTGTCTAGTTCCAGGGTAGAACTCGCCAGCCTTGCCGAGACGATCGCACGCCATGGCCTGAACGCGCGGAAATCACTCGGCCAGCATTTTCTCCTCGATTCCAACCTGTGCACAAAAATTGCCCGTGCCGCCGCGCCGCTTGACGGTCTGACGGTGTTGGAAATCGGCCCCGGTCCGGGTGGGCTGACGCGCGCGCTATTGGCGAGCGGCGCCAAACACGTCGTCGCCATTGAACGCGACAGACGCTGCATTGCGGCGCTGGACGAACTTGCCCGGGCTTGGCCGACGCGCCTGAAAATCATCGAAGGCGATGCGCTCAAAATCGATGCAAGCGCGCATATCGACGGCCCGCTGAAGATTGTCGCCAACCTGCCTTACAATATCGGCACCGCCTTGCTGCTCGGCTGGCTCAGCGCGCCGGAGCGTTTTGTCAGCCTCACCCTGATGTTTCAAAAGGAGGTGGCAGCGCGGCTCACCGCGGCGCCGGGCACGGAACATTATGGCCGATTGTCCGTCTTGACGCAGTGGCGGTGCGCGGCGCGGCGCCTCTTCGACATCAACGCCAAGGCGTTTACGCCACCGCCGAAAGTCACCTCCGCCGTGGTGCAACTCATCCCGCGCGGCGCGCCACTTTACCCCGCCGAACAAGCGGCGTTGGAGCGTGTGACTGCTGCGGCTTTCGGACAGCGGCGTAAGATGATGCGGGCCGCTATGAAAACCTTGGTCGCCGACAGCGAACCCTATCTCATCGACCATGACGTCGACCCCCGGGCCCGTGCCGAAACATTGGATATTGAACATTTCTGTGCCCTCGCCCGTGGCCTGGCGCAATATGAAGCGCCACCCGGGCAATAATTTTGCTTGCCCGCGGCGGCACTTGCCGGTATTTCCACCACCGTGATGACGGCACACCCCAATCAGCGACGACGACGCGCTTCGGAGCCCAGACGGGCCTAGCGCCGAGCGGAGAGATCCGCGGCGCGCACGCGCCATATTCCACCGCTGAAAGAACGTGTCATGATTGAGATTGCCCCAGAAGGGCCGACGGACGGCCCCCCTATCGAAACATTGTTGGATATCGCCTTCGGGACGGCGCGCCGGACCCGGCCCTCCTATGCGCTTCGCGACGGCGTTGCGGCAGCAGCGGTGCTTTGTTTTGTCGCGCGGCGAAGCGGCAATCTTGTCGGCACCATTCGATTTTGGCCGCTGCTGATTCCGGGTGCCACATCCGGGCTCCTTCTCGGCCCCATTGCCGTACATCCCGACCATGGCAAACTGGGCATCGGCAGCCGCCTTATCTCAAGCGGCCTGGACGCCGCGCGGGCGCACGGCCATGACGCTGTCGCGGCCATCGGCGCCGCACAATATCTCGGACGCTTTGGATTTCGCCCGGCCCAGGAATTCGCGTTGATATTTCCGGCGGAGATCGCGCGGGATCGCTTTCTGGCGTTGGAATTGTCGCCGGGCGCGCTTGCGCATGCGGGTGGATCGGTCGCTCGAGCGCCCGGCTGACACCACGCATAATTCGAATTAGCCGCCGGTGAGAGAACGAACGAAGCTGTCCAGACCAACATAGCGCACCCGGCGCGTGCGCTCGGCATTGAGGATCGCACGCGCACGCGCGACGCTATCGTCGAGCGCCCAATTGATCAGCACATGGTCATATTCGCCGTAGTGGCTCATCTCATCGACCGCTTTGGCCATGCGCGCCGCCACCACGTCATCGCTGTCCTGGGCACGCCGTTTGAGGCGGCTTTCCAGCTCCTGCAACGATGGCGGCAAGACGAACACACGTACCAGATCGCGCGCCACCGACTGGGCCAATTGCTGCGCGCCCTGCCAATCGATATCGAAGATCACATCATATTCCTCGGTCAGCAGTTCCTCGACCTGATCGCGCGGCGTGCCATAGCAGTGGCCAAACACTTTAGCGTGTTCGAGAAATCCGCCTTGCTCGACCATTTGGTCGAACTTCGCCTGGCTGACAAAGTGATAGTCGCGCCCTTCCAATTCATCGGGCCGTTTCGGCCGGGTGGTTACCGAAACCGACATGCGCGTTCTCGGCTCAACCTCAAGCAGACGGCGCGCGATGGAAGTCTTGCCGGCGCCCGAGGGCGAGGACAGGACGAACAGAACGCCGCGCCTGGAGATGTTCCCTGGCGCATGGTTTCCAGTGTTGTCCGTTGCCTCATTCAATGTTCTGCACCTGCTCGCGAAACTGGTCGATGACCGCTTTTAGTTCCAGTCCGATTTCACTCAATTGCGGATCGTTTGACTTGGCGCAGAGCGTGTTCGCCTCACGGTTCAATTCCTGGGCGAGGAAATCCAGCTTGCGCCCGATGGCGCCGCCTTCGGCCAATAGTGCCGTGGCGGCGGAGATATGGGTCACCAAACGGTCCAGTTCCTCGCAGATGTCGGTCTTGACGGCAAGCAATGCCAGTTCCTGGACGAGGCGTTCTTCAGGCAACGGAGCGCCCGCCTCCAGCAGGGCCGAAACCTGTGCTTCCAGGCGCGCCTTGGCCGCCTCCGGACGAAGTGCCGCACTTTCTCCGGCGCGCTCGGAAAGGCTTTGCATATCCGCCAATTGGGCACTGACAATCTCACCCAAATGAGCCCCCTCCGCCGCGCGTGCCGTTGCCAAGCCGTCGAGTGCCTCACCGAGGCTGTTCAGAAGTGCCTTGTCGCGCGCCGCATTTTCACCTTGCTTGTCTTCTTCCGCCTCGCCGACGGGTTCGATCACGCCACGCAACGCCAACAGGCCGTCCAGACCCGGCCGTTCAATGCCCTCGGCGCTGCGGTATTCACCGGCCAACGCAATGAGCTCGTCGAGCAGTTGCCGATTGACTTGCACTTGCTGAGACCCGACATGACGCGTCAGCCGTAAACTGATCGACAAGTTGCCGCGCTTGAAATGCTGAGCGACGGCCTTGCGGACTGTCGGCTCAAGCCGATCCAGACCACCGCCCAGACGACAGCGCAGATCGAGCCCACGCCCGTTGACGCTCTTTGCCTCCCAAACCCAGTCAAAGGTCTCGTCGCGGCCCTCGATTTGGGCGAATCCTGTCATGCTGTAGACGGTCAAACTATTTCCTTCCGAACCAAAGCGCCGCAGGTATCATACCCCGCGCCTTTACTTGGCGCGCTCTTTTTGCAACTTGCGCCAGCGCGCGACATTTTTGTTATGCGCCGCCAATGTATCTGCGAATGCATGGCCACCGCTGCCATCGGCGACAAAGTATAATGCGTCTGTGGTCTCGGGATTAAGCACTGCTGCCAGGGATTCGGCCCCGGGATGGGCAATCGGCCGGGGTGGCAGCCCTTTTTGCCGATAGGTATTGAAAGGGCTGTCGAGGGCAAGGTCTGCCTTGCTTAAGGGGCGATTTAAAGGCGCTGTGCCACCCGTCACGGCGTAGATCACCGTGGGGTCGGACTGCAGGCGCATGCCCTTGCGCAGGCGATTGACGAAGACGCCGGCGACCTGCCGGCGCTCCGCCGCCAGCGCCGTCTCCTTCTCGACAATCGAGGCCAGCACCAGCGCCTGTTCCGGTGTTTCAAACGGCAGGTCCGAGGCACGGTGTGGCCACAGTTCGGCAATCAGACTGTGCATGCCCGCTTCCATGCGGTGAATCATGTCGGCCCGGCTGTCACCGCGGCGATAATGGTAGGTCTCCGGCAACAGCGCGCCTTCCGGCGGCATCTCAGCCACGACGCCGTCAAGCGCTTCGGCGCCTTCCAGGAGGCGTAATATCTCAGCGCTGGTTAGGCCTTCCGGAATGGTGAGGCGATATTGCAATGCCTTGCCGGTAAACACGATTTCCATCGCCTCACGCGGTGTCACGTGGGGTGGAAAATAATATTCTCCGGCTTTCAATGCGCCGCTCTGCCCACTCTGCCAAACGCCAACCGCGAAGACATTGGGATCCTCTACAACGCCCGCAGCGTAGAGCGTTTCGGCGATCTCCCAGGCGCTGCTGCCGGGCAACACAATCAACGTGACCGGCTCAGATTGCGCGCCGGATTCGTCGAAGCTGTGGTCGAGATAAATCCGACCGCCGACACACGCCGCCGCAATGATGACAACAGGAACAAGAATCCAGATCAGCGCCCGCCGATACGGTGCTGAGAGGGCCATTTAAATTAGGAAACCTCGCCGACGATCAGCGTGGCGTTGGTCCCTCCAAAGCCGAAGGAGTTCGACATGGCGATGCTGACGTTACGTTCCTTGGGCTCAAGCGGCACCAGGTCGAGATAGCAACCGTCGGACGGATCTTCGAGATTGAGGGTTGGCGGCACGACGCCATTATTAATCGCCAGGATGGAGAAGATGGTTTCGACGCTGCCGGCGGCGCCCAGGAGGTGGCCGATCGAAGATTTCGTCGACGACATGGAAACGTGCCCCGACGCATTGCCGAACAGGCGCTTGACCGCGTTCAGCTCGATCTCGTCGCCAAGCGGCGTCGAAGTGCCATGCGCGTTCACATAATCTATCTGGTCGACGTTGAGGCCGGCACTCTTCAACGCATGGCTCATGGATTTAAACCCGCCAGCGCCGTCCGGCGCCGGCGCGGTGATATGGAAAGCGTCACCGCTCATGCCATATCCCAAAATTTCAGCGTAGATTTTGGCGCCGCGCTTTTTGGCGTGCTCGTATTCCTCGAGCACGACGATGCCGGAGCCTTCGCCCATGACAAATCCATCGCGCGCTTTGTCCCATGGGCGCGACGCCCGCTCCGGCGTATCGTTGAATCCGGTCGAGAGCGCCCGTGATGCCGAGAATCCCGCGATTCCGAGGCGGCAAATGCCTGCCTCAGCACCACCTGCCACCATTACATCCGCATCATCAAGCTTGATCAGACGCGCCGCGTCGCCAATTGCGTGCGCACCGGTAGAGCAGGCCGTGACCACGGAATGGTTCGGTCCCTTGAAGCCATATCTTATCGAGACATGCCCCGAGGCCAGATTGATCAGGCTGGACGGGATGAAAAACGGGCTCAGCCGGCGCGGGCCTTTTTCGTGCACCAGGATGGCGCCCGTTTCGATGGTTTGCAGTCCGCCGATACCGGAGCCGATCATCACCCCGCTGCGGTCCTGATCTTCTTCGCGTTCCGGTTTCCAGCCCGAATCCTCCACCGCCTGGATGGCGGCGCCCAGGGCGAATATGATGAACTGATCCATCCGCCTGGTGTCTTTGTTGGAGACGTATTTTTCCGCATCGAACTGGCCCGGTTCAGTTCCCGTCGGCACCCGCGCCGCAATCTTTGCGGGCAAATCGGAAACATCGAAACTGTCGATGGCGCTCACGCCGGAGCGCGATTTCAGCAGATTGTCCCAGCAATGCTGAACGCCATCGCCGAGCGGCGTGACAAGTCCCATTCCCGTGACAACCACACGCCTCACGAGCCGCTATCCATGAGTTGGACAACGCTGTTATGAGGTCTCCGTGAAGCGGCCATGGGCCGGTCCTTGCGAGGCGGCAAAGCCGGTATCAGGTGATTTGCTCGATGTAATTGACCGCGTCTTTGACGGTCAGAATTTTTTCTGCGGCTTCATCGGGGATTTCACAACCGAATTCTTCCTCAAAAGCCATGACAAGCTCGACCGTATCGAGGCTGTCGGCGCCCAAATCATCAATAAAGCTGGCACCGTCCGTCACTTTATCCTCGTCGACGCCCAAATGTTCGACGACTATCTTCTTAACCCGTGCGGGGATATCACTATCACTCATTAAACATTCCCTCGGATGTTGCTTCACGATCCGTTTGTCGAATTGATTATATGTTCAAACACCGGCAGGTATAGTCCCGAAATGACACTGCCACAGACATTTTCCACAGAAAATATGCTTCAAATATGCTGCGCATAATGTGCGAATCCCAGGTGAATTCCGACCGGCGCGGGCGCTAGGTAACACACTTCTCTCAGCAATGCCACCAGTCAACGTCCCAAGTCGGCACATCCCGTCACAACATGGCCATGCCGCCGTTGATATGCAATGTCTGGCCGGTCACATAGGCCGCTTCCTCGCTGGCCAAATAAACGCAACCGGCGGCAACGTCACCAACCGCGCCGATATGGGTGGCCGGGATGGCGGCGGTGATGCGCTCGCGCTGCGCATCGTTCAACGCCGCCGTCATGGCGGTTTCGATGAATCCGGGCGCCACGCAGTTCACCGTAACCCCGCGGCTGGCGACTTCGCCGGCCAATGCCTTGGCCAATCCGGTGAGCCCGGCTTTGGAGGCGGCATAATTGGCTTGGCCGGGGTTTCCCGTCGTGCCGACCACGGAAGTAATAAACAATATTCGCCCCCAACGCGCCTTCATCATGCCACGCAAGGAGGCCCGCGCCAGGCGAAATCCAGCGCTCAAATTGACGTCGATGACCTGTTGCCATTCTTCGTCTTTCATCCGCATTGCGAGATTGTCGCGGGTGATGCCGGCGCAATGAACCATAATATCCACGCCGCCAAGTTCCGCCACTGCGCGCTTCAAAAGGTCTGCGGCCGCATCGGGATCATTTAAGTCGGCAGGTATCGCATGGGCGCGTTCGCCCAATTCCGCCACCGCCGCGTCCAATACCTCCGCCCGGCTGCCGGAAAGCGCCAGTACCGCGCCCTGAGCATGCAGCGCCGTGGCGATCGAGGCACCGATGCCTCCGGTCGCGCCGGTCACCAGCGCCCGTTTCCCCGTTAGATCGAACATTTTCGAATTCCCTCGTTCACAAAGCCTGCAGAAAATTTTCTATCTCTTCGATGTCGCCGACGGAAACCGCTGCTATTTGGCGGTCAATGCGCCGTGTCAATGTTTTCAGCACATTTCCAGCGCCGACCTCGACCAGTTGTTCGACACCGTCGGCGCCCATCGCCACCACACATTCACGCCAGCGCACCATCGCCGTCACCTGGCGCTCCAGCAGGCTGCGAATTTCGTCCGGTTCACGTACCGGCCGCGCGCTCACATTGGCGAACACCGGCACTTCAGGCGGACGCAAATCCGTGGATTCCAGAGCTTTTGACATGATTTTCGCTACTGGAGCCATCAAATCACAGTGAAACGGCGCGCTAACCGGTAGGAGCACCGCTTTTTTCACGCCCTTTTCCGCGGCCATGGCAACCGCGCGGTCGATCGCGGACTTCGTGCCGCTGAGAACAACCTGGCCAATGGCATTATCGTTGGCGAGTCCACAGACTTCGCCGCCGGCCGCTTCGGCGGCTATTTCCTCGGCCAATGCCAAATCGGCGCCCAATAGGGCCGCCATGGCGCCTTCGCCAACCGGCACCGCCCGTTGCATGGCATCGCCTCTCAGACGCAACAGAGAAGCGGCATCGCTCAAGGACAGCGCGCCGACCGCCGCCAAGGCTGAATACTCGCCGAGCGAATGTCCGGCAACCGCATGGGCCAGATCGGCGATTTTTTTGCCACTTTCGCTCTCGATGACGCGGACAACCGCCATGGACATGGCCATCAGCGCCGGCTGCGTATTGCGCGTCAGGCGCAAATCATCGTCCGGCCCCTCGAAAATTGTCACCGAGAGCTTCTCGCCGAGTGCCTCGTCGACCTCTTCAAAGACCTCGCGCGCGGCGGCAAATGCCTGCCAAAGGTCCTGCCCCATGCCAACTTTTTGGGATCCTTGTCCGGGAAATACGAATGCGCGCCGCACGGCCTCAAATACTCCTATAATTGTGCCCGAAATAAGTTTTCGGGCGGGCAAAGGTTGACCGGCCCAGACGCCCTGTCAAGCGCCCTTGCGTGGCATGGGCAATCCTGTATAGTGCGGCGCCTC
>JAPYQV010000613.1 GCA_029937205.1 Alphaproteobacteria bacterium | reverse complement strand
ATTGTTCTCGACGATAAAGACCATGGGCAGGTCATAGATCGCCGCCAGATTCATCGATTCATAAGCGGCACCGTTCTGCATCGCGCCGTCGCCAAAGAAGGTCACCGTGATATTGCCGGTGCCGAGCATTTTATCGGCCAGGGCATAGCCGGTGGCCTGCGGCGGGTTGCCGCCGACAATGGCGTTGGTGCCGAGCACGCCGGCCTCGTCGCGGCGCATATGCATGGAGCCGCCGCGTCCGCCGCAATAGCCCGGCGTCAGGCCCATGATTTCGGCCATGGAGCGATAGACCGTTTCCTGCATGGCGGCGGGAAAATCCGTTTCGCGCGGATCGTAGCCGTCCTGCATTTCATGATAGAGAAAGCGCGAGAGAAACTGATGATGGGCGCGATGGGTGCCGTTGATCTTGTCGCCCGCGCCGAGCGTCGAGATGGCGGCGATGGCGCCGCCTTCCTGGCCGATGCTGGCATGGGCCGGGCCATGCACGCAGCCGGCCTGCCACAATTCCAGTATGCGTTCCTCGAATTTACGCACCAGTATGAGCTGTTCGAGAATTTGCGCCAGTACCACGGGGTCTTCTTTTTTCCAGTCGGCGTCGGTGGCTTCGACACGAAACCAAGGGGTGTTGGTCTTCAGCGGCACGAGTTTCGGCACGTTTAATTCTCCATGTCTATTGTTCTTGGCAACTGGTGTGTGATCACATCACAGGCTACAAGGTATAACAGATCACCGGACCTGTCTGTAGGGCAGAGCAATACCAAAAAACTGGCCGGGAAGGGGAGACGGCGAATTGATTTACGACGTACCTAAATTCTTGCCCGGCGGTGACCGGTTTATCGAAATGGAGCTCGGCGACGAGCTCAATTTCGACCTCAATTTCCTCGTCCATTCGCTCTCGGCCAAGATCCGCGAAGCGGAAATCGCTGGATTAATCGAGCTGTTGCCCAATATGGCGTCCATCGTCCTCAGCTACGACCCGGATTTGATCTCCTTCGCCGATCTCAAGAGCGAGGTTCTGAGCCATTACAGCAATATGGGCTCGCTCGAGGATATGGAACTCCTGAGCCCGATTTATTACATCCCGGTGCTCTATTGCGACCATGTCACCCGTGCGTGCTGGGAGGATTACTGCGCCAAGATAGCTGAGAAGGAATATGATCCAGACTTGCTGGTGCGACTGAACGATCTCGACGGCTATGCCCAGCTTGCGCGCATCCATTCAGGCACCGAATATTGGGTGGCGGCGCTCGGTTTTTATCCCGGCCTGGCGTCGCTCATCGCGCTCGATCCGCGCTGTCGTATGACGGCGCCAAAATACAATCCGCCGCGTACCTGGACGCCGAAAGGCAGCATCGGTTACGGCGGCTCCGTCACCTGCGTCTATCCGGCCAACACGCCGGGCGGTTATCAGATCATCGGCCATACGCCGGTGCCGGTGTGTGATATCGAACAGCGCCTGCCGGCCTTCAAGCAAGATTTGGCGCTCTTGCGACCGGGCGATCGGGTGCGTTTTTTGCCTGTGGCGCGCGAGGAATATGATTACATCGAAAGCCGCGTGACGGCGGGAGACTATGTGCACAATGTCGCCCACTACGCCAAATTCTCCATCCACGCCTACCATGAATGGTTGGAAACCCTCGATATGAC
>JAPYQV010000102.1 GCA_029937205.1 Alphaproteobacteria bacterium | reverse complement strand
CGGTATAGCTCGATTGCCTGCATCATCGCGGCGGGGGCAAAGTGCGACGCGAAGGCATAGGGCAAGCCGATCATGGCGGCAAGCTGGGCACCAAACAGGCTGGAACCAAGAATATAAAGCGGCACCTTGAGACCCGCACCCGGTACCGCCTGCACAAACTGACCGGGCTCGACCGCTTTGAAATAGTGCTGCAGTTCCATCACATCGCGCGGAAAATCGTTGGCATCGCTTTGCAGCGTGCGACGCAGTGCCTGTGCCGTGCGTTGATCGGTGCCCGGCGCGCGCCCGAGGCCGAGATCAATACGCCCCGGGAACAGCGCCTCCAGCGTGCCGAATTGCTCTGCAATGACTAAGGGTGCGTGATTTGGCAGCATCACGCCGCCGGCGCCAACACGGATCGTCGATGTACCGCCGGCGACATGGCCGATCGCCACTGCGGTCGCGGCGCTGGCAATGCCGGTCATGTTGTGATGCTCGGCAAGCCAAAATCGCTTGAAACCCCACTTCTCGGCGTGGCGCGCCAGGTCCAATGAGTTTGCGAGAGCGAGAGAGGCGTTTCCGCCCGCAATAATAGGAGAAAGGTCGAGGATGGATAGTGGATTCATTGAGTCTCACAGTGTGCGCTTATGACGAGAACCCCTTGAGAATTTAACCAGGTGCCGCAATTACCAGCCGTTCCAATGGAGTAATTCATCCAGGGGCCGCCGTTTTGCCGGCTTGAAATCTGTTCCTTTGGTATAGGCGACGGGTAACAACCCCACCTGTTTGATATTGTCGGGGATGTTCAACAGGGCGGCGGCCTCATCTGCATAGCAAAGGTGCAACGTGGTGAGCGTTGAGCCAAGCCCGCGCGCTCTTAGCGCAAGTTGAAAGCTCCATACCGCAGGTAGGATCGAGCCCATCAGGCTCGGCCACAATAGTTCTGGGTTTTCCGCCGGGTCGGTGTCCATTTCGATACAGGGTATAACGTGGACCGGAACCTCTCCCAACCGATCAGACAAATAGCGCGCAGAATCAAAAACTCGAATATCTTGCGCCGCACCGGAAGATTTTGCCTCCTGATATCCGTCTTCCAAATAGCTGCCTGCGCCCTTGCGGTAAATTTCGGCTAAGCGTTCGCGCATGCCGGCGTCGGTCACGACAATCCAGCGCCAGCCCTGCTTGTTGGAGCCGCTTGGCGCTTGCAGCGATAGTTCCAGACAATCGCGGATGATCTCGTTTGGCACTGGCCGTTCCAAATCAAGGCGCTTGCGTACGGCACGAGTCGTAGAGAGCAAGGCGTCGGTAACCGACAAATCGAAAACGCTCATCAAATATCCCTTCGCGGTAATTTGAATAGTCAGGTTAGGGTAGACGGGCGGCCGCGTACATATCCAACGTTAAGTAAGGGAAGGGTTAGTGGTGCATCAGCGAGCGGACGTGGGCGGCGCCCGATCGCGCGAGTGCTTCGGGGTTGTAGCCGCCTTCCAGTGTCGAGACCAGGCGGTGATTGCAACATATTTCAGCCACCGACATAAGCTGCTCGGTCAGCCAGGTGAAATCCGCAGACGAAAGTTTTTGATCCGCTAGCGGATCGCTCAGATGTGCATCAAATCCGGCCGAAATCAAGAGAATTTCGGAGTTAAATACCAATAGGCGGGAAATCATTTTTCATCAATTTCGTTATGCAGCGATGAAAGCGTCCGCCGGTGTGGCGGCTCCGTTGCTTTCAGTTGCTCAGGCAGGTAGTTATCATCGCCGCAACAACGGACGTCGGCATTCTTCAAAAGGCGACTTAGACGATGCTGTATGGCAAGGAGAAATTATGAGTTCTAAAACCACAGCGACAAAAGAAAATGCGCTCAGCAAACAGGAGATCGACGAGCGGCTGGGTGCGACGGCACTTGCACGCCTGGCGACGTATCGTCCCGATGGGATGATTCACCTGACGCCGATTTGGTACCATTGGAACGGCGAAGTGTTTCGCCTCACATTAGGTGCGGGCCGTATTCATCTGAAGAATTTGACCGCTGACAAGCGCGTTTCAATCCTCATCGACGAAGATCCGCGCCTGGAAAAAGGCATTGCCGCCGGCGCCTGGGCGATCATGTGCCGTGGCAACGCCGAGCTTTCCCAGGACGAGAGTGTGATTCGCGAGGCGACTCACGCGGTGCTTGGCATGGCTCTCGGCAAAGATGACGCTGACGCCTATACCGAACCCGTCATGGCAGAAGGCCGCACCATCGTAACCATCACGCCGCAGGATTGGCTCACTTGGGATTACAATAAAGGTGAAGACTAAGATTGACGTTGGCGCAATCGTCCCCAATTGAAAAAGCCATTGAGCAATTTGAGACGAAGCTAAGCCATGGCACTGGAAATATGGCTCGCGTTTACGTTCGCCAGTTTGGTGTTATTGGCCATTCCCGGACCAACAGTTCTGATCGTTGTGAGCTACGCCTTATCGCGCGGGCGTTCTAGTGCCTGGGCGACAGTACCGGCTGTGACGCTCGGCGATTTTACCGCCATAACAGCTTCTCTGCTCGGTGCCGGCGCGCTGTTACAGACATCAGCGACCCTTTTCACAATTCTCAAGCTGGCCGGTGCGGCTTATCTGATCTGGCTCGGCATTCAATCATGGCGCGCCAAACCTTTGCTGGAGGGACTCAATAATAAATATGACACTGGCGTTGGTCGCGGCCGCATGTTTCGCAACGTCTATGTGGTGACGGCGCTCAACCCCAAGAGCATTCTGTTTTTCGTTACTTTTTTGCCGCAATTCGTTGATCCGGAGCGTCCCGCCCTGATGCAATTCGTCATCTTGGAAGCAACGTTCCTCTCCCTGGCAACGCTTAACATCATTCTCTGGGCGCTACTGGCGGGCGAGATTCGTGCGCGATGGCCGGCCACATTGCGTTACGCCAATCGTATTGGCGGCGGTTTTCTCATTGCTGCCGGTATTCTCAGCGTGACGCTGCGGCGCGCGTAGTCAGTTATTCACCAACACTTTCTCGATAGCCTCCATATAGGCATCGAGCATACGCCTTCGGGTAAAGTGTGCTGCGACGCGGTCGCGGCCTCTCGCGCCGGCACTGCGCCGAGCCTTTTTATCTTCTGCCCAGTACCTAATAGCTTCCGCCAGATCATGGGCACGGGCATTGTCGTCAGCCGTATCGGGAAGCAACTGGCCGCAATCACCGAGCGCCCCCGGTGTGCCACCGGCTCTTGTCGCGATCACTGGCACACCCTTGGCCATCGCCTCCAGCACACTACCGGGCATGCCTTCGCCGAGAGAGGGGAGAATAAAAATATCGGCGGCATCAAGCCATTCGACAACGTTCGAAACGTGACCAAGCAGATGGATCTTTTCCGTGAAGGCAATTTCTGCGATCCGATTATTCAAAAATCCGCGCAGCGGCCCGTCACCCGCCCATGCGAATTTGAAGCGTGGAAAAATCGCCTGCCCTTCGAGGTAGCGCAGTGCCTGAAGCTGATACGCATAGCCCTTTACAGGTCTTAACCCTGCCGCCGTAAAGCACAGGACGTCGGTCTCCGAGACGCCGAGCTGCTGGCGCCGCGTGGCGCGTATCCGTTCGTCCACCGGGGCAAAGAAGGGGTCTGAGGCGCTGTTCGGGATACTCATTCCGACGTCGGCCGGTAGTTCGAGGCGCGCGCGCAGAAATTCAAGGTTTCCATGGCTCTTGGTGATGACCGCACGTGCATCGAGATAATGGCTCTTGAGCGCCGCACGTTCCCCGTCGTTGCCGCCGAGAAATTGTTCGGCAATTAACCCTTCGCTGATCATGTATGGAATGCCCAATTTGGTCGCGGCCAGAATACCGCCATGGCTTCCGGCTGGTGTGCCATTGGCAAAAAATATCAAGTCCGGTTTCGCTTTACGAAAAATATTGAAAGGCGTGACTTGGTCATTGATGAAGGCGGCGATGTCCTCATCCGGCGCGCGTGGAAACCAGAAATATTCTGCGCCGAGCGTTGTTAGCCGGCGTTGCAGCTCAGTGTCCTCGTGGCGCTGTGCACAGAATGTCTCATGGCAACGTTCAACCAGTTCTTCGAGCAGAGCTGCCATGTTGATGCCCACGCCACACTGGCTATGGCTGTCACTAAACAAAAGGATGCGTTTTTTCATATGCTGATGACAGAGTCTAAGGCCGGGACTTGGGAGGAATCAACAATAGCCAGGAGTCCTTCTCCAGATTGTGATTGAACCGGGTGATTGTTAAATTAATATATGCAGCAGTTAAGGCGTGAGGCGTTTTGCAATGAAAAAATCTGAGCGCGGCCTTTTTGAAATATATCAGAATGACCCGGAACGCGCAGACGCTCTGGTATTTGGCCGTCGGGCCGACAAACCCGGGCCTGAAGCCAGCCGGCGTGGATTTCTCAAAGGGGCAGGTCTGGCCGCCATGGGCGCTGCCCTGGGCGCGACGATACCTTTCGCGCATCAAATGCCCGGCGGACTGGTCCCTGCCGCATTCGCATCGGATCACGATGAATTTATTATCGAAGGCAAGGACGGCCTCCGTCTGTTAAATGACCGTCCCGTCAATGCCGAAACGCCGGCTTACTTGCTGGACGATGCTATCACACCCAACTCGCGCCATTTTGTGCGCAACAATGGATTGGTACCGGATGCGGCGGCTGCGGGAGACGCGTCGGGCTGGAGTCTCGAAATTGACGGGGAGGTGGATAATCCGCTGACGCTTTCCTTGGCAGACCTCAAGAACAATTTTAGCCATCACACTTTGGCGCTTCAGATCGAGTGCGGCGGCAACGGCCGCGCTTCATTCGAGCCGCCGGCCAAAGGAAACCAGTGGTCCACCGGTGCTGTCGGATGTTCGCGCTGGACCGGTGTGCGTATGGCCGATGTGCTGCGCGCCGCTGGCATCCGCGAGAGCGCCATCTACACAGGCTATTACGGCAATGACGTTCACCTCTCCGGCGATGCCGCGAAAGATGTCATTTCACGCGGTGCACCAATTTGGAAGATGATGGAGCCGCATACGCTGTTGGCCTGGGATATGAACGGCGCGGCGTTGCCCCAGTGGCACGGCTTTCCGGTGCGGATCGTCGCGCCCGGTTGGCCTGGTTCCGTCTCAGGCAAGTGGGTGCGCCGTATTTGGTTGCGCGATCAGGTGCACGACGGAAAGAAGATGACCGGCAAGGCTTATCGCACACCGGACTATCCGGTCGCGCCCGGTGAAAAAATTCCCGATGAAGATTGGCGTATCATTCAGTCCATGCCGGTCAAATCGCTCATAACATATCCAAAGTCCGGCACCTCGCTTGGTGCCGACAACCGATTGTTGGAAGTGCGCGGACATGCCTGGGCCGGTGATGATCTTGTGAGCCGGGTGGAGGTCACCTACGATTTCGGTGCGACGTGGCAATTGGCGGAACTCGATGCGCCGGTTAATCGCTATGCTTGGCAGAATTGGCGTGCGCGTATTCGCTTTCCGACCAAGGGCTACTATGAAGTATGGGCGCGCGCGACGGATGATCAAGGACGGATGCAGCCGTTTGCCATCGACTGGAACGCCAAGGGATATCTCAACAATTCCATGCACCGGGTGGCGGTGCGTGTGCCATCGTAGCGAAGTGCGTGGCACACCGGGTGATCACTTATTCTTCGGTGCTTTCTTCTCTCAAGTTTTTGGTTTTAGCCTTGGCGGTCGTGCACTTTCTGCCGCTTTCGACGGCACTTGCCGGAGAAGATTATGGTGGGCTTCCTCCGGGTAAGGGGCGCCAGACCACGTATGACGCGTGCAACGCATGCCATTCCACCATGCTCGTGGCGCAGCAGCGCCTGGCGCGCGATATCTGGGAAGAGACCCTGGATTGGATGGTGGAAGAGCAGGGTATGGACGAACTGGATCATGACGAGCGCGCGGAAATTTTGGATTATCTCTCGACCTATCTGTCCGAAGATACTCCGCGTTAACTAACTCTAGCGTTAATCTAGCCAATGCGTGCTTCGGCGGCGCGGCGGCGCGACGACGCAAATTGAGTAAGGCAAGAGCCGATATGTAGCCAGATTGGCTGGCCTTCAGCGTCAATTTGGCGTAAGCGAACATAGTCACGGTAAAGCAGCCCCCACAGGCATGGCAGCATGCTTCCGGCGGCCGTTCAGGCGAAAATATTTTGCGCAGCCGTTCCATTCCAGCTTCAACCGCAAAAACGATGTTGTCTGCCTTCTCAGCGGCAATTGTGAGGGTAACAGTCATGGCGGTTCTCCCTGTGAATTCTTGATCACAGGGTAGCCATGGCGCGGGCAATCCATAGGGCTCCGCGTTTCCAACCTCACATGTGTGAAGCCGGCCTAAAAATTCGGCGGTATTTGAAGTGAAATCAAACCGGGCGGCGCGACCAATCAACTATTCCCAGCCAGGCTAGGCCGCCACCATCTGCGTCAAGCGCCGGCACGGCTGCAAGGCGGTAATGGATGCGATGGCCGGCCCGGGCAATTTCGCCATCGCGAATTTGCGGGCTTTGTTCGGCCAATAACTTTTCACCAAGAGAAGAAAGCTTGAGCATTACAGCGGCGGCAATCCCCGGCTCATCAGCGGGTACCCGATAACATTCTCCGAGGCGGTTAACAAGATTTGCGCCCACTTCTGCAACTTGCACTTGACGTCGCTTGGGGTCCAAATTGCTATGAACACAAAAATCCCGTTCGCTGTTCAAACCACGAAGCAATCCTTCTACGCTCACGCCGTTGTCGGGCCCGCCCAGGCGATGCCACAGATTCGTCAGATTTTCGGTCTTACGTAAGTTTTTGCCCATTATTGCTTTCACCATAAAGCTTAACGCTTTCTCTGGGCGGAGGGTCGCAGAAATCGCCAATTTCTTAAGTTAACAGCACTCACATTATGCCTGAAAATAAACTTATGTAAACAATAATAACATGCGAATTGGAGAATCAGGCATGTGAGGCTCTGAGGCCGGCAAATAACTGTATTTGCGGTGCTGGGAAATTGCGCTGGCGCCGCCTACGCCGGACGGACATAATCCGCCCGCCTTATGTTTGTTTTCTCCGTTTATCCCGAGCTCCGCCAGCTGTTTTGCTCGCGCTACTTCTGCATGGATCGGCGCTCGTGAGCGGCGGATCCGTTCTGTGGGGTGCGAGCGCTGCTATTTCGTGGGGTTTCGCAGACTATATTGCGCGTTTTACCGGGCGTTCGGTCGGCGTGGCCGCAAGCTTTCTCGCCGTCTCGGTGGTGGGTTTGGGCGCTCTTCTGCTTTTTATGTGGCTACGCGGCGACGTCATGCTGTGGCACAATCCCGACGCCTTTGGCCTCTCGGGTCTTGGGCTGCTGGCGGCTTCCGGGGTCGCCACGGCATCGGCGACGATTCTCCTTTATGAAGCCTTGGCCAAGGGGCCGGTCTCGCTTGCTTCGCCGGTGGTGTCGAGCTATCCGGCCTTCGCCCTGCCGATTTCGATCGCGCTCGGCGCGCGCCCCCAAGGCATGCACTGGCTCGCCATGCTGGCTACCATGGCCGGGATTTGGCTGGTCGCCTATGCCGTTTCTTCGAGTGATGGGTGGCGCGGACAGTACGACCGTGCGGTGATCCGACGGTCGATCTTACTTTCGTTGGCCGGCGCCCTGTGTTTTGCGCTCGCCCTGGTCAGCGCCGGCGAGGCGATCAAAATCTATGGCCCGTGGCAGGCCATGATCGGCGTGCGAATTATCGGTGGCATCCTCTTTACTTTGTGGTTTCTGATGCGCCGCGAGGTGCCACGCTTCCATCCACGCCTGTGGCCGATGTTGATCGCTCTCAGTCTGCTCGACACCATGGGCTATCTCGGCGTTTACCTCGGCCTTGGTTATATCAACGGCGAGTTCGCCATTGTCGCCAGTTCGGCCTACGCGGTGGTTACCGTTTTACTGGCGCGAATATTTCTGAAAGAGCCGGTGAATCTGCTGCAATGGGGAGGTGTGACGCTGGTCGTCGGCGGCATCGCCCTGTTGGCCACGGTCGAGTAGCAACGAAATTTCGCGCAATGTTTTTCCTTGTGCCCCGGCCCGAATAGGTGTGCAGTAAAGAATACCTTAGCAAGGGGGCGGATATGTCAGGGAACGGTTTTCGCATTGACGAGAATATTCTGAAGGAGGTGGCGCAGACCCGCGCCGGCTTGCTCGACTCCAAGCATTTGCCGGGCTGGTTCTATACCTCGCCGGAGCTCTTTGAGCACGAAGTCGACACCATCTTCATGAAGGAATGGCTCTGTGTCGGGCGTCTGGAGGAGTTTGCC
>JAPYQV010000101.1 GCA_029937205.1 Alphaproteobacteria bacterium | reverse complement strand
CCAGCCTGTGCCAATTCGACAGCACGCGACCACAGGGTGTTTGCATCCGCCGCCGCGCCGCGAGGCGGTGATTTGCTTCCATTCCTATGCACCCGCCGAGCCACATCCGCACCTTACAGCATCAGCCCCCAAGCTAAATTTCATAACCAAAAAAATAGTCGGTCATCTTCAACATTTCTACGACAGGCCACATTGCCTAGGGCAAGAAAAAAGGGGGCGGCCAAAGGCCGCCCCCAAATCTTCAAGAGAAAAGCGACTGCTTAGAAGTTCAATGCAGCGCTTATCGCAACCGTCGTGAACTGGTTATCGAGGCCGGTTCCTACCGTGGCGTCATCAAAGTCGCCGCGACGAATAGCGGCACCGACGTCAATTCCCGGGCCCAACACATAAGTAGCATTGATTTCGGAAATCTTGAATGTGTCGGTCAAACCGCCGGCATCATCAAGTTCTGCCTGACCATACATCAGGCCAACACCAAACGAGCCATGCCACCAGGCAACGCCGAGGTCAAAGTCTTCGCGGGTACGACCTTGGCCGGTGGTGCTGTCGGTAATCTGTTCAGATTCAAGATAGCCACCACCGATAGACCATTCGCCGAAACCGATCGAGCCGCCGAACTGCATAGAATCAGGGTTGTCGTTGCAAGTCTGGACATTCGCTGCGGCGTTGCAAGTTTCAAGATTATAGCCTTCCCAACCGACCATCAGGCCGAGGGAGACATCGCCGAATGTTTGATGAAATTCTGCGGAAACCGATGCGTTGTTCTGAACGCCACCAACTGCGTCGCCGGCGTTACCGCCATATTGACCGTTATTGTTGTCGCCCGGCGAATAGCTCGCGCCGAGGCGGAAACCGTTAAAGGTCGGCGAATAATAGATCAGCTTGATATTATCTTCGTTGCCGAGACCATCGTCATAGGTGCGGACGTTGAAGAAGCCAGCCGCATTGCCCGGATTGCCAAAGATAAAGAACGGCGTGTTGACACCGAAATTATAATTTCCGCTCGGTGCGAAGGCCGTCATCGACTGACGTGCACTTTCTACCTGGCCAACACGGATTTGGCCGAAGCTGCCGCGGAAGAAAACAAAGCGTTCGTCAAGAGCGGCACTGCCGGTCGCCCCCGTGTCGCCGCCATTGCCTTCGATCATGGCACTGAAGCCGGCGGTGATGCCGTTATCAAGCGTGGTTGAGCCCGAAACGGAGATTTCGATATCGTTGCCAAGCGCCATGCTTTGCGCGGTATTGGCAAATTCACCGTCGCCGTTGTCTTGGCTGACAAGGCCCATGGCGGAGCGGAAATAACCGCCGACGCCAGCTGAGATCGGCTCTTCAGCCGCTTGGGCCACACCGCCTGCAACAACAACGCCTGCGGCGATGAGAGCGGTCGTCCCCAATAAAAGTTTTTTCTTCATGTGTTCAATCCTCCTCCGGAGAGATATGGTTTCCCAGTTCGTCGCTGGCAGGGCCAGACCGCCTGGATTGTGATCGTTTCGTTAACGCCGTGCCAATACCGGCAAATCACTAGATTTTAAGGCGTTACGCCCGTTGAGAGCTTTTCGCCCCTTATCCGTTGGTGACCTAACTGCCGACATGGCACATAAAGCCATCCTACATGGACAACCAGAGCCAAACTTATCCCAATTAAATCAAAGATCAAGAATAATGGACCGCGCACATTCATCATTTTCGCAACATGTGGTAATAATACCTCAATCGTCCGTTAAGCCATGTTTTTCGACCGAATTCGAGGGAACACAGCAAGATTTTGCGGATTTGACATGGATTGTGATATGACAGGCGCGAGAGGTGCTGCCGAGTCGCGGGCGGGGCGTCAAGAGTCTGGTCGGCGCGAATTTCGATGCACGGCAATAACAAATTGGACTATTTGGCTGAAGGATACAGAGCGCAGTAATGAGACGGAAAATTACCAAAATCATCACCCCCGCAATCCTGGCATGCCTAATGTCGGCGCTCGCCGCCTGTCAATTTGCCGACCCGGGTGGGAATGAGGTTTTGAACCCGAAGAAATCACGCGGCGCTACCGCCAGCAGCAGTGTATTTGGCGGTAATGGCCTGCAATTATTTGGCCCGGGTGGTGACGATGATGCCGGAAGCGGCCCCGGAATTGGCGTCAACAGCCATTTGTGGCGCGCCTCGCTCGATACTATTTCCTTTATGCCGCTAACGTCCGCCGATCCCTTTGGCGGTGTGATAATTACCGATTGGTACGCGCCACCTGATACGCCGAGCGAACGCTTCAAAATGACAATTTATATTTTGGCGCGGACGTTGAGAGCGGATGGCCTGCGCGTCGCGGTGTTTCGCCAGGAGAAAGGCGATCAGGGCGTCTGGATCGACAGCTCGATCAATCCCGCCACGGTCACCAGCCTCGAAAACAAGATTTTGGAGCGCGCGCGCCAGCTTCGGACCGGTGGTATCGGCGAGTAACCGGCCGTAAGTGCCTCTTTTTAATACGTATTTACCCAACTGAGGCCAGACCCGAACAGTATGAGCGAGCGATACAACGCCAAGGAAATAGAGGCCAAATGGCAGGCCAGCTGGGAAGCCGAAGGGGCTTATCAGCCCGACCCCGCATCGGACCAACCTAAATATTACGTCCTCGAGATGTTTCCCTATCCTTCGGGAAAAATCCATATGGGCCATGTGCGCAATTACACCATGGGCGATGTGGTAGCGCGCTACAAACGGGCGCGCGGTTATAATGTCCTCCATCCCATGGGGTGGGATGCGTTCGGCCTGCCGGCGGAAAATGCTGCCATGGAGCGCGGCGTACACCCTGGCGAGTGGACCTACAGCAACATCGCGACCATGCGGCGCCAACTTAAGTCGATGGGCCTGTCACTCGATTGGGAGCGTGAGATCGCCACCTGCCATCCCGGCTATTACGTCCATCAACAGCGCATGTTTCTCGATTTTCTTGAGGCTGGACTGGCCTACCGCAAGGAATCCTGGGTCAATTGGGACCCGGTGGACAATACCGTGCTGGCCAACGAGCAGGTCATTGAGGGGCGCGGTTGGCGCTCTGGTGCGGTGATCGAGAAGCGCCTGCTGTCACAGTGGTTCTTTCGTATTACCGAATACGCCGAGGACCTGCTGCAGGCGCTCGACGGCCTTGAGCGCTGGCCCGACAAAGTGCGCCTTATGCAAAGCAACTGGATCGGCCGCTCCACCGGTGCCCGCATGTTTTTCCCGCTCATTGGCGAAGAAAACGACAGCGGTGAGCCACGCGATGAACCAATGGCACCGCTCGAAGTCTATACCACACGCCCCGATACCCTTTTCGGCGCCTCGTTTTGCGCGCTCTCGCCCAATCATCCGCTCAGCGCCGAGGTGGCCAAGAACAATCCCGCGGTCGCTGCCTTTGTCGAGCACTGCAATCTTATCGGAACCGGAGAGGAAGCCATTGAAAAGGCAGAGAAAATTGGCATCGACACCGGATTGCGCGCGTCTCATCCGTTTATCGAGGGCCGGGAGTTGCCTGTCTATGTGGCCAATTTCGTGCTCATGGATTACGGCACCGGAGCGATTTTCGGCTGTCCGGCGCACGATCAGCGCGATCTCGAATTTGCCCGCAAATACGATTTGGCGGTGATTCCCGTGGTCTGCCCGGCGGACAGCAACGCCGAAGAATTTGAAATCGGCACGGAGGCCTATACCGACGACGGCAAACTGATTAATTCGGATTTTCTCGATGGCCTCGGCGTCGAGGATGCCACAAGCCGTGTCATCGAACGGCTTGAAGCCGCGGGGCTGGGCGAAGCGACTATCAACTATAGATTGCGGGATTGGGGAATTTCCCGGCAGCGCTATTGGGGCTGCCCAATACCGGTGGTGCATTGTTCGGACTGCGGTGTGGTCGCGGTCCCGAAAGAAGAACTACCGGTGCGCCTGCCCGACGATGTGACCTTTGAGGTGCCCGGCAATCCCCTCGATAACCATGCCGCATGGCGCGATGTTGCTTGCCCCGCTTGCGGTGCCCCGGCGCGCCGCGACACCGACACCATGGATACGTTCGTCGATTCGTCGTGGTATTTCGCACGCTTTTGTTCGCCGCGCGCGGACGAGCCAGTGTCGGCGGACGATGTCAACGCCTGGCTACCGGTCGATCAATATATCGGCGGTGTGGAGCATGCCGTACTGCATCTCCTCTATTCGCGTTTTTTCATGCGCGCCATGAAACGTTGTGGCTATGTAACCATTGAAGAGCCGTTCGCCGGCCTGTTCACCCAGGGCATGGTTTGTCACGAAACCTATCAGAACGCGGATGGCAACTGGCTCTATCCGGAGGAAGTTAAAGAGGACGGCACCGGCGGCATGGTGACGTTGGCTGATAATTTTCCGGTCACCATCGGACGGTCCGTATCGATGAGCAAATCGAAGCGCAATGTCGTCGACCCGGAGGAGATCATCGAATCCTATGGTGCCGATACGGCACGCCTGTTCATGCTTTCCGACAGTCCTCCGGAGCGGGATTTGGAATGGAGCGATACCGGTATCAAGGGTGCCTGGCGTTATCTCGGTTCATTGTGGCGAATGGTGATGGAATTTACCGAGAGCAGCGCCGCTAAAAATATTGAACGTACCTCGGATGAGGTTGGTAATGCGGCAAGTGATTCCGCTCTACGCACAATTCATCAAACAATTGAGGGCGTCACGCTTGACCTCGAGAAATTCCATTTTAATCGGGCGATGGCACGCATCCGGCAACTGACCAATGCCTTGGGAGAACTACAGTCAAATAAGCACTCCAGTGCGGAAGTATATCTCCAGGGTTTAAAAATTGTGGTTCGTTTGTTGGCCCCGATGACACCACATATTTGTACAGAGTTATGGCAGCACCTCGACCCAAACAATTCACTCTTCAATATGGCGTGGCCAACCGCCGACCCAAAATATTTGCAGGAAGACAATATCGTATTGCCGGTACAGGTTAATGGAAAAAAACGGGCGACGATCACACTACCCAGCGGTCACGATAAGGCTGCCGCTGAAAAGGCCGCATTGGCCGATGAAGGAGTACAGCGGGCCATCGCCGGAAAGGCCGTGCGTAAGGTGATCGTTGTGCCAGGCAAGATTGTCAATGTCGTACTTTAGGGGACAGCAACGGCTTTTTGTTGCTTTGTTTGTGTCGTTTGCATTGGCGGTTTTCTTGATTACCGGCTGCGGATTCCGACCGGTTTACGATCAACCCGGCGGGCAATTCATTCAAGAGGACTTGGCCTTTGTCAGCGTGGCACCCATTGCCAATCGCAATGGACAGCTGTTGCGCAATCGTCTGCTGGAAAAACTAACGCCGCGCGGTGTCTCTGAATCACCGCGTTACCGATTATCCGTGGAACTCACCAGTGCCACCGAATCCTTGTTAATTCAACTGGATAATACGGCAACACGAAATAACCTTAAAATGAGCGCAACGTTTACATTAACCGATCTTTCGACTGATGTAATAATCTATCAAGGTACGGCCTATTCCGTGACCAGTTATAATGTTGTCGGGTCGGAGTTTGCCACCGTCTCAGCGGAAAAAAATGCTGCGGAACGTGCTGCGCGGGAGAGTGGTGAAGAGATTTTTGATTTGCTCGTAATCTATTTCAATGGCAGGAAATCCTGAACATCGGATTGGGTTGGGACTGGTTCAATGGTTGCTTTTAAAGCTGCCCGGGGTGAGCGTGTTTGCGCCGAACCTCCCGATACCATTCGCGCGCTGCTGATTTATGGCGCCAATAGTGGTTTGGTTCGCGAACACGCCAAAGCGGCTGTCAAATTTGCGGTTCAGGATCTATCCGACGCCTTTCGGCTTTGTCAGTTGGACGCCCGCGATATCACGAATGATCCGGCTCGCATCGGCGATGAATTGGCCGCACTTTCGTTTGGTGGCGGGCGCCGGGCTGTTTGGCTCAAAGATGCCGGAGACAACATTGCGGACAGTATCCTTGCCGGGTTGGAAATAGACTTCGGCGATACACTATTCGTTATTGAGTGTGCGAATTTATCGCCGCGCTCGGCGCTTCGCAAAGTATTTGAGAAGGAACCGGACCTGGCCGCCGTCCCCTGTTACGAGGATGATGACAACTCACTCCGGGAGTATGTGTCTGTCTTTCTATCAGCTGAGAACGCTGCGATTGACCGGGATGCACTGGTCTGGCTGTTAAGCCGGCTCAGCACGGATCGTATGCAGGTGCGCAGTGAATTGGAAAAACTGATTTTATACGCGACTGCCAGCGCGGATTTGGAACCACAAGCCGTGACGAATATAACATTTGAAATGGTTACCGCTTGTAGTGCCGATGCCGGTCAATTGTCTCTTGATAATTTGGCCGATGCCGTCGCAAGTGGTGATTTGGCCGATATAGACAGGTTTCTACAATTGGCATTCGAACAGGGTATTCAACCCATTGGGGCAATTAGATGCGTAAATAGGCGGTTTGCCCAGCTCCATTTTGTCGTCGGATTGGCACAAGATGGTGGATCAATCGAACAGTTGATTGCTGGACTTCGCCCGCCGATATTTTTCAAATACCGACGCGCCTTTCAACGGCAAACCATGCTTTGGCCGATGCTGCGAATTGCCCAGGCCTTGGATATATTGAACGAAGCGGAAATCGCGTGCAAAACCACCGGCATGCCATCAGCTGAAATTTGCGCCCGCGCATTGATCCGAATCGGTGGTGCGGCGCGGGCCGGCAAGTAACGCCGTTAATGCAGTCTTTTTAAGAATTCGTCTAATTGTTCCAAGGTCTTATACTGAACACTGACGCTTCCACCGCGTTTTTTTTCGGTGATTGTCACCCTTAATCCGAGGCGGGTTGTCAGGGTCTCCTCAAGGTCCCTAAGGTCGGCATTCTTCTCTTTTCTCGCCTTAATCGGCTGAGATTGGCCGTTAGTTGCCTTTTGCATCAGTTTTTCGGTTTGCCGGACATTGAGATTTTCTCTGACAATCTTATGAGCGATTTCCAGCGCATTTGCGACACCCAATAATACCCGCGCGTGGCCTGGACTAAGTTTGCCGGCCTTCGTCAGTTCCTTAATTTCGGTTGGCAGGGCCAGGAGGCGGACGGAATTGGCGACATGGCTGCGGCTGCGGCCAACGGCCCGCGCAACATCTTCCTGGGTATTACCATAATCGGCAATGAGATGCTGGTAGGCCTCCGCCTCCTCAAAAATATTGAGATCCTGGCGTTGCAAATTCTCGATAAGGGCTAATTCCAGAGCGTCTTGATCACCAATAAAGTGAATAATAACAGGTACTTCGTGTAATCCAGCGATTTGCGCGGCGCGCCACCGGCGTTCACCCGCAACGATTTCATAATCGCCATCTGAATCTTTTGCCGGGCGCGCCAAAATCGGTTGAATGATGCCCTGTAAGCTGATGGATGCGGCAAGAGACTCAATTTCAGCCTGATTGAACTCTGTGCGCGGCTGCAAACGCCCGGCGCGTAAACTACCGATTGGTAGAACGCGGGTGGCGGCCGGTGTGGAATCGTTCTTTACGCCCTCGGCTCGGCTATTGTCACCCAGGAGCGCTGCCAGACCTGAACCCAAACCACGCATGCGTTGCGGCGTTTGCCCCGATGAATCTGCGGTCATGAAACTCTGATTCCTTCGCGCTTCAACATTTCGCTGGCAAGGTGGGCGTAAGCCTGGGCGCCGGCGCAATGGAGATCATACAAAAGCACCGGCTTCCCGAATGACGGCGCCTCCGAAATTCGCACATTTCTCGGTATGACCGTGTCGTACACCTTCTCTCCCAGATGGTTTCGCACATCCTCCGCAACCTGCTCTGATAGGTTGTTTCGCTTGTCATACATAGTCAAAACAACGCCTTGAATCTGTAGTACACTATTGAAAGATTCGCGAACCCGTTCGTATATGTTGAGCAGCTGACTGAGCCCTTCCAGAGCGAAGAACTCGCACTGCAACGGAACCAACAATGAGTCCGCCGCGACCAGCGCATTGATTGTCAGCATGCCAAGCGCCGGCGGACAATCGATCAAAACATAATCGTAACGCGACCGGGCCTCTTCAAGCGATTCAGCATCCAGCACTTGCGCGCGCAGGGCGGTCTTCAGTAGATATTGCGGCCGGGGTATTTGTGCCAACTCGTACTCGGCACCGGCGAGCTCGACCGTCGATGGCACCAGGTCGAGGTTGGGAATCTCCGTTTGACGCACCGTATCGGCCAGGGCAACGCCATGAATCAGCCCGTAACTGCCGGGTGGGCGGGATTCTGGCTTGATTCCGAGCCCCGTGCTGGCATTTCCTTGCGGGTCCAGATCGAGGATCAGGACGCGCAGGCCGACGGCCGCGAGAGCCGTCGCCAGATTGATCGCCGTTGTCGTTTTGCCAACGC
>JAPYQV010000100.1 GCA_029937205.1 Alphaproteobacteria bacterium | reverse complement strand
AAATTGCCGTCGCGGAAGATCCACAGCCATTCAAAGCCATACCGGTTTATGGAAATAAACATATATCGTTCCACCAGACCGCCCAGCACAAAGCCAAGGATCAGTGGAGGCCGCGGCCAGTGCATCCGCTTCATCACCCAGCCGATCAATCCAAAGATCAACATGGCGACAATATCGCCCCAGGCGTTGGACCCCTGATAAGCACCGATGAAGGTGATGGCAAGGACCAAAGGCGCCAAGATACCAATACGTACGATCGCGATTTTAGCCAAATGGTTGGCGAAAAAGAAGCAGGTGCCGGCGCCCAGAATATTAGCGATGGCCACGGACCAGACCAGGGTATAGGTGATGTCGAGATTTTTTGCCAACATATCCGGACCGGGTATTAAACCATGAATTAAAAACGCGCCCAGAATCAGCGCCATGGAGGCGGAGCCCGGAACGCCAAATGCAATTGTTGGAAGCAATGCACCGCCCTCTTTGGCGTTGTTGGAACTTTCCGAGGCGATAACGCCGCGCACATCGCCTGTGCCAAATGTTTTGTCTGCGCCTTTCTCAGTGCGCGCCGCATGGCCGTAGGCGATCCAATCGATGATTGAGGCGCCGATACCGGGAATGGCGCCAAGTCCCGACCCGATCACCGAGCACCGGAGCATCAGCCACTTGTGGCGGAAGACATCCTTGACACCTTCCCACTGAGACCAACGGGAGCCAATGTGCAGGTCCCCTGCAATGGATTTGCGGGAGATTGCCATATCAGCGATTTCTGGTATTGCGAACAGGCCAAGAGCAATGGGGACGACGGGAAATCCGTCAAACAGATAAAGGGTATCGAAGGTCCAGCGGAGCGTGCTGGTATTAGGATCGTCGCCGGTGGTCGCCACGAGGACGCCAAGTCCCGCCGCCGCTAATCCCTTTAACGGTGATCCGCCGCTGAGAACCGCAACCAGGGACAGGCCCAACACACATATCGCCAGCAGTTCCGGAGATCCAATCTGCAATATAATGGGACGGATCACGGGGATGGCCACGGCGAGCACGAAGGCACCAAACAAGCCGCCCAAGACGGATGCAGTAAACGCAGCGCCGAAAGCGCGGCCAGCCTCACCTTTTTTTGCCATGGGATATCCATCAAGGATGGTCGCGGCCGAGCCGACCGTTCCGGGCACGCCGAAAAGCACCGCCGGTATGGTGTCGGAGGTAACGACAACGGCTTGCAGACCCATGAGGAAGGCCAGCGCCGTGAACGGATCCATATTGAAAGTGAACGGAAGCAGGAGCGCAAGACCGACCAGCCCGCCCAAGCCTGGAATAACACCCAGGATCAAACCGAAGGCAACACCCAGGGCGAGAAATCCAAGGCGCATGGGGTCTGCTAATGTAACGGCCGCTTTGGCCGCCATGTCCAACATACTGGCATCCATTTAGGAAAAGTCTCCCGTCAATTTCTTATTATCTTTATCAAATTATCTTTATCAAAAGCTGCTTATTCAGCGCCTTCGTCCACTGTTTAGCAATTTAAACATAACCCAGTTATTGCCACAAAATACAATTATTAGCATTCTATGCTACCAATCTAAATGTAATTTTGATAAGATCTCTAAGTATTTAAAAAAGAACTAATCTAAATTAGTTTATCAAAGGCAATTTTAAAACGTCTTAAACAAAGGGAGAAATCATGTTAAAAGCACTCAAATACGGCGTATTGGCAGCATTTGGCTTTGCCGCGATATCGGCAACTCCGGCAAAAGCGGATGCGGTTTCCGATTTCTATAAAGGCCGGACCGTTAAAATCACTCAAGGTTTCAGTGTCGGCGGAACCTACGGCAGATACGCGTCCATGTTCGCGCAGTTCTTGCCGAAATACATTCCGGGCAATCCCACGGTTATCGCTCAAAGGATGGCTGGCGCAGGCGGTTTGAAGGCGGCAAACTATGCTTACAACGCCATGCCCAAAGACGGCTCTCACCTTTGGGAGCCCCTCGACTCACTGGTCATCGCCCAGCTGTTGCGTCCGAAGGCAGCTAAATTTAAAGCCAACGAATTCACGTGGCTTGGAAATGCGATCCAAAGTAATGCTGTGATCGCCGTCAGGTCAGATAAAGGGATCAACAAGCTCTCGGACCTTAAAAGCAAGGTACTCAACATGGCTGCGAGTGGCAAAGGTTCTCAGACATTTCTCGTGCCTGCTCTCTTGAACGGCCTATATGGCGCCAAATTCAAGATTGTCACCGGTTACCGCGGTTCGGCTCCGATGAGGCTGGCCATGGAAAAAGGCGAAGCCGACGGTATCTCTCTTACCTGGCTCGCTTGGCGGTCTGGTGTTCCGCAATGGTTCAAACCGGGTGGTTTCGCCAAGGCCATCGTTCAACTCGGTGTTGAAAAAGAGAAAGAACTTCCGAACGTTCCCATGTTTTCGGATGTTGTCACCAGCAAGGAAGATAAGCAAATCGTTGCTTTCATGGCTTCTATGGGTCCCGTCGGACGCGGCCTGGCCGTTCCTCCTGGCGTTCCCGCCGACAGGACAGCAGCCCTTCGCAAGGCTTTTTCCCAAATGGTCGCCGATCCTGACTTTATCGCCGAAGCGACAAAACGTCGCGTTCGCGTCAATGCGCTTTCCGGCGAGAAGGTTCAGAAGTTTGTCAATGACGCACTCAAGATTTCTCCGGAAATTGTGGCGAGAGCGCGAAAATTGATTATGGGTAAATAATTTACTCCTTCTAAGATAAAGGGCGGCCTTTAATCGGTCGCCCTTTTTTTATTGAAGAAGATTAGCTGAATACGATGGTACCGTGTTTGCTAACGCCGTTTGTAAAGTTGCGATCCTTCATCCAATCGTAAGCCTGATTAAACAGATCCTCATCATAGCGATCGACATGTTTGTAGTGCACGAACGCCCGCAATAATTCGTTGGGTTCCAAAGCACCGTTGGTACGATCCGTCAGATAGTGGGCATATTTGTAGAAATCCGCATTGATCATATCGACAGCTATGTTTTCTGCGTCGTAATAAGCGTTGCGTTGTTCTTCCGTTAAATTTGGGCCAACCACTTCACCGCCGCGGTAGAAAGATGAAGCAATGATATGCGCGCCCTCTTTTAGACCAAGGCTTATGAAAGGCTCCATCACGGTGACAGCTCGAAACTCACCACTTTTTAGAGCGGCGTAGCGCATCTGCGGTAGCCGTCCTTGAGCGATATTGACGTGCTCCGGACCAACAGCACTTTCCAGCATTTGCAACGTGGTAAAGTGAGAACCGGTATATTCCTGAACGGCGACGGGGACGTCTTTCATGTCGCGAGGTGTTTGCAAGGCGTCATCGAATGTGAGAATGGCTTGCGCTCCAACAGCCGCCCGAAGCGCCGCAATATGTCCACCACCTTTACCACGCTCAACCCGGTCGATGGTTGCCCATTCACAGACGTTGTAGCTATCGGCAGCACCGGCTTCAAACAGGCCTTCTTTAAGGCGTTCGAGGTAGGCTTGATCGGTATTGTCTTTTTCGCGGTCGTCATAAGACGCGACAAAGTTTACGTCGAGCCCAGCACCTTCAAATAGACCTTCTTCGATACCCACCAACACCGGTAAGTCGAAGACTGGATTGTTGGGCGCAATTCGTACAACACTAGTTTCGGACATTGGATTTTTCCCTAGATGACTTTTTGCAGAATATTTTAATATAGGTAGTGATCTTACCAGATATTTCCTTCATCCTCTCTATAAAATAGTAAGAATTGAAAGTATTGGAGGATCAGCATCGTGGCGAGCAAAGACCAATTTGAAAATCATTGTTGGCAGGGACTTTATTCGGAAGAGGATTATGCGACCTATGCGCCTTATGTGCGGGAAACGTTTATTGGCAAAAACCCGGCCGTGCTGGCGATCGATCTTTATAATCTGGTCTACAAAGGAGGGGCTAAGCCGCCGCATGAAATTACAACTGAATTTCCAAGCACGTGCGGAATTTATGCCCATGAAGCAATTGAACCAATTCAAAAATTGTTAGCCGCCAGTCGCAAAGCTGGTTTGCCCATTTTTTATATTTCAGGTTCTTTTTCTCCCAATCGCGTACGATCTACGCGTCGCAATGTCACGCCGCTAACCGAGCATGACTTTGAAATTCATGAGGCTTTCACGCCTGAGCCTGAAGATGTCATTATTCGAAAAGAGCGTGCCAGTTCTTTTTTTGGCACACCGTTAGCCGCTCATTTGGTTCAAAAGGGTCATGACAGTCTGATTGTTTGCGGTGAAAGCACGTCGGGCTGTGTCCGCTCTAGTGTGGTCGACGCCTATTCAAATGGCTTTCATATATCTGTTGTCGAAGAATGTGTCTTTGATCGCAGCGAAATGGCGCACAAAACCAACCTCTTTGATATGCATCACAAATATGCTGACGTCATGAAACTCGCCGAAGTCGTTGAGCATCTCGCAAAAATATCTACCGTTAAATAGGCAGTTAAATTCAATCATCTTCCTTAAGCGAACGGACTTCTGTATTCATCGCAACATCATTGCGGCGGCGTTGGGCAATCACTTTGCCAGTTTCCCAGTATTCACTTTTTACCGCGAGTTCTGCCATATGCTCGAATTCTTCTGTCCATTCACCAAGATCATACCCATACCATGGAGATTCTCGTTTCAGCTTCGGCAGGCCAAGTTCATCCCAAATTTCAGCAGCTCGTTCCATAAATTCTTGTTTCGGCAGCGCAACCGGTGGAAATGTTCCGTTGAGCGTGGCATCGATCAATACAGATGCATCTTCTGGGTCATCCAAATCCCGTGGCCCGTGCCCGCTATCCTGATGTTTGATAATCTCAACATCATGCTGCGGTTTGCAGCGATAGGCCATCGCCCAAAACAACGCATCGGCGTTTTCACCATCTATGTCTTCGTTTACGGCAATGATCCATTTGCCTTCAGATTGTCGGAAGGAAGCTAAACCATACATGGCTCGCCAAATTTCGGTACGTGGTGTGTCTTTTTCAAATATGATTGCGTGAACTCGGTGCAAAGAAGTGAGCGGCTCGTGCGCCTTGACCGTGATGACGTTTTTGATGCCGAGGGTGTCTCGAAGATATGAGGTGTTTCGAGATTCATACGCAAATCGTCGTATGACGCTGGATTCGCTCGGGGCTACTTGACTGACCCAAGATGAAATAATGGCATCTTTTTTGCGCGTGATCGCTGTGACATCCATATATCCATTATATTCCTGGAGATTGACGTAGCCATGAGACTCGCCGAACGGCGCCTCCGGTTCCAAATATTCAGTATCGATATATCCTTCGATCACCACTTCTGCATCGGCTGGTACCAGCAAATCAACGGTTTTGGCTTTTACCAATTCAAGCGGACGGCCAATGATTGCACCGGCGACTTCCAACTCATCAATACCTTCTGGCACTTTTTGCACGGAGGCGTAAGACACGACAGGCGAGCAGCCAATAACAACGGCACAGGGCATTTTCTCGCCGCGCTCTTTCCAGGCCAGCCAATTGATGTAACCGCCTGTTCTCAGCTCGGTTGAGGTGTTCATACCAAACCGATCCGGCGCTTTTATCTGGCCGCGATAATTACCTAGGTTTTGCACGCCTGTTTCAGGGTCTTTGGTGATGTAATGGGAAGATGATGTATAAGGTGCGTTGTCCCAACCAGGTGTTGAGATCGGTACCGGCAAATCATCCAAACCCTTGCCGTTGAGCAGATCTTTGCCTTCGTAGACAATCTCGTGGCACACAGCATCTTTGCTTTCGATCACCACGGGTGCCAGCGGCTTATCGATCGCCGCCGACCATATTGCATTTACTTCTTCGAGACTGCAGCCAATGCCGACTTCATAGATTGCAGGGCTTCCTGCAAGCCCACAGAGTAGAACAGGGATATCGAACTTTCGGCCTTTGCTATCGACCACATTGGTAAACAACCAAGCCTTTCGATCTTCTTCGGGAATACCGCCGCGGTACTGCCAGCGCACCAATGGATGCATTTCAGTGTCTTTGTTTATTTCCCGATCGACTTCGATCAACAGGCCTGCTTTTCGGAGCGCCTCAATATGTTGGCGCATATCATGATAATTGTGAGCGGTTTGCTTTTTTGTCATTTAGAGGGCTGTCCTTACATCTACAACGGCAACATTGCCTTTTTCGACTTCGCTGATAGCCCGAGCAAAGACATCTGCCAGGTCAACTGGATCTTCGACCGGACCTTCAGCCCAGCCGCCATAGCCCCGCACAATCGCCGCGTAGTCTGTCGCGGGCTCTGTCATGCGTTGACCAATCCAGGCGTTTTCGACGGGGCGCCCGCGTTTCCGAGCAATATTGCGCTGATGAAACTCGTCATTGCCCCAGGAATTATTGTTATTGATCACAATCAAAAGCGGAATTTTGTAATGCACTGCCGTCCAGATGGCTCCAGATCCCATTTGAAAATCACCGTCGCCCATAATCGCGACAGGAAATTTACCTTGCTCGCGATAGGCCAATGCAGCGCCAACAGCAGCCCCTGGACCATAGCCAACACCGCCGCCGCCATCTGCACCGAGATACTGGCCCGAGCCTTCAAATTCCCACATGGCTTCGGGGAAGCTTCGATGATTGCGCACCGGTAACACCCAAGGTTTGTGTTTAACGGCTTGATAAAGCTCATGAGTTAAACGGCCTGTATTGATGGGAATTGAATCCCAGCTATCAGCCCATTTGTCTTTCTGAGATTGGCGGAGTTTAGCGTGCGCCTCGGCCAATGCGTCTTTGCGCGCGGCAATTTTCTTAAGCTGATCGTCCTGGCCTTCCAATCGCACTTTCAACGCCTCAATCAGCTGGCCCATACCATGAAGAGGGTCGCAGTCAATTTGCAGGTCAACGGCTGCTTGTGGACCGCCCGCATTTGACCAGGAATTTGGATTGAGATGCTCGAGAGTCATTTCGATGACTTTCTGTCCGTCGCGACCTCGAATATCATTATTATGAGCATCCAAAACGGTTGCCGTATCAACGCAATCAATTGCCACGACCAGATCGGCGGTTTTACGTAGGTCTGGATCGCCATTTAGATTTTGCGGATGCATGTTCGGCATACAGACAACGGCGCGGTCTTCAATATAGGCAGCACCTGAAAGTTCAACCAATTCGGTCAGCACGTCACTTACGCCCACATCGCGGCCAAAGCGCCCACCAACGATCAACAGGTTATCTGCAGCGAGTAACATATCTACAGCTTGATCAATTGCATCCGCATTCGCCGCGAGCGGAGCCGGAGATCGATAGCGTTCCAAACTTGCATCCGGCACCACCAGATCACCCGGAAGTTCATCTTCCTGCACACCTAAATCCAGCGACACATAAGTAGGTCCGCAAGGCTTCGAAGAGGCGATCTTATTAGCGCGCAGCATAGTGTCGACAGTCGCTTGCAACGTCACCGGTTCAGCAGTCCATTTGACATATAGTTTAACGAGATCACATTGCATACTGGCGGTATGGGTCCAATCGATGGGCCGGCGACGGGCGGGGTCTTGTGGTCCACTTCCGCCAAATAAAACAAGGGGCACGCGGTCGACCCAGGCATCGAACACACTGACGGTGGCACACATCAAACCTACCAAATCATGGACAACGGCAGCTGCCGTAGAGCCCGAAGCTTTGGCATAGCCATGCGCCATCGAAACGACAATCGATTCATGGTTACACATGATTATTTCAGGGTTTTGATTACGCCGATGGTTAACCAAGGAATCATGGAGACCACGAAAGCTGGAGCCCGGTAACACAAAAATGTGTTTAAAGCCCATGTCAGAAATGACATCTGCCATAACATCCGAGCCATAAGCAGCTTCGCTTTGATTGGCGGGTAGGTTGACCGGCGTTTCCGGATATTTCATTGATCCGTAGTCTGTCGTTTTGTCCAAGGCTTTGAACTCCCCTAGCTTTTTTATATTTCGTGATATATGCAATTTTTGCTGGTTGACGATATTATCTTATCGTCGCACTATCAATCATCAAACAGCTAAAAAAAGGTTAGAATTCAAACTATTTTCAAAACAGTAAAACAGGGTTCATGACAAATTGCCCCGGTGCATCCGGAATCCTTGCAGAGATATGATTATTAATTGTTTCGTTCCAGCCATAATGATAGGCGAGCCGAAACGCCGCGGCCAAATTGACGCGTGTTTCCCACTCGGCTTCACTCAGTTTGCCGAAAAAAAACTCTATTTCCAAATCGCGTTTCGCCATTTCAGGATTAACAATGCCTGGTGTTCAGGTTAACGCAAAGTCCATTTGTCATTTTCACTAATGTTAACGAAAATAATCTCCGATTGGATTAATAAAATGTCCGCTATTGGCTAATAGCGGACTGATTGACACCATCTGAATAGCGTCTGCTTTACCCCCGAAAGCGGACATCGAGC
>JAPYQV010000099.1 GCA_029937205.1 Alphaproteobacteria bacterium | reverse complement strand
CGGCAACGTCTTGCCTTGACGCGCGTGCTGACGCTCACCCCTCAAATCATGCTGCTTGACGAGCCCACCTCGGGCCTTGATGCCGAGACGGTGCGAGCCGTCGAAGCGGTTCTGCAAGAGCGTCTGGAGGCCGGCGCGGGCATGCTGTTCGTTACCCATGACGAGGACCAGGCGCGGCGCCTCGCCCGGCGCTGCCTACGGCTCAGCGCCGGTCGCGTCACGGAGGGCGTGCTGTGACTTTTACGCCGCTCGATTACAGCGATCTCGGGTTGGCCGCGATTTTGATCATCCTCAACGCCGTGTTGTTCATGTGGCTGCGTCTCAAGCTCGAACGCCAGCTTGTCATCGCCACGCTGCGCATGCTGGTGCAACTTTCGCTGCTCGGGCTGGTGCTGAAGGTGCTGTTCGAGCACGCCTCACCGATCTTCACCGGGCTCGCCGCTCTGGTGATGATCCTGTTTGCCGGCTACGAAGTGTTGAGCCGTCAGCAGCGCCGCCTGGCCGGATGGTGGAGCTATGGTGTCGGGACGGCGAGTATTCTCTTTGCCGGAACGGTGGTCACCGCCTTTGCCCTCACCACGCAGGTGCGGCCGGATCCGTGGTATCACCCGCAGATCGCCCTGCCGCTGCTCGGCATGGTCCTCGGCAACACCATGACCGGCGTGGCGCTCGGGCTCGACACACTGACGACCCGCGTTGCGCGCGAGCGTGTGGCGATCGAGGCGATGCTGGCGCTCGGCGCCACCCGCCAGGCGGCGTTCCGGCCGTTCGTGCGCGAAGCCATGCGCAACGGTCTGATCCCCATCATCAACGCCATGTCGGCCGCCGGCCTGGTGTCTATACCGGGCATGATGACCGGGCAAATCCTCTCGGGTATCGACCCGATCGAGGCGGTCAAATATCAGATCCTGATCATGTTTCTGATCGCCGGCGGCACCGGGATAGGCGTGGTTTGCGCCGTCCATGTGACCGCCGCCCGGCTCTCCGACGATCGCCATCGTCTCCGCCTCGACCGCCTCAGAACGAAATAACGCACGGCGATTGAAATACTCTAAACTCAAGCGGAAAAAAATGCCATGGTGAGATAGGGAGCAAGCGACTATGGCGTCCGAATCGAAACACGACATCCTGTTTGAACCGGTCAAGATCGGTCCGAAAACGGCGCCAAACCGATTCTTCCAGGTGCCCCATTGCAACGGCGCCGGCTCTCAGCGCCCTGGTGCGCAAGCAGCGTTTCGCGCCATGAAGGCCGAGGGCGGCTGGGGCACGGTGTGTGTCGAATATTGCTCGATCAGCCCGGAAAGCGACGACACGCCGCATGTCAGCGTGCGTATGTGGGACGAAGGCGACGTCATCAATATGCGCCACACGACCGACAGTGTGCATCAGCACGGCGCCCTGGCCGGCATTCAGCTGTGGTATGGCGGCGGGCATGCGCCGGTGCGTGAATCCCTGGCGATATCACGCGGCCCGAGCCAGATGCCGTCCGAGACCGCCTATCAGAATTACAGCCACGAGTGCGACGAGGACGATATCCGCGATCTGATCGAGATGTACGTCACGGCGGCCAAGATGTCCGAGCAGGCCGGTTTCGATTATGTCGAGATCATCGGCTCGGATTTGGCGCTGCCGACGCAGTTTCTCCAGCCTATGTACAACAAGCGCACCGACCGCTGGGGCGGCTCGTTAGAGAACCGCGCGCGCTTTTGGATTGAGACCATGGCGGCGGTCAAACGCGCCGTCGGCGACCGGGTGGCGGTCGGCACCCGCATCGCCATCGACAATCTGCTCGGTCCGTCCGGGCTCGAGCTCGAAGAGGGCCTGCGTTTTGTCGAGCTGATGAGCGGCGAGGGCGTGGTGGATCTCCTGCAGCAATCGAAGATGTCGGACGACCAGCGCCAGATGGTCGATACGGTGCGCGATTCCGCCAATTCTCTGCTGACCATTATTAACGACATATTGGATTTCTCGAAGATCGAAGCCGGCAAACTGGATTTAGAGGAAATTCCCATTTCCGTGCGCGACATTATCGAGAGTGCAGGCGAATCGCTGGCGGTCAACGCCAGAAGCAAAGGCATTGGTCTCAGCGTATTTGTCGACCCCGAAATCCCCGATACCCTCATCGGCGATCAGGTTCGGGTGCGCCAAATTCTGTTCAATTTCGGCAGCAACGCCATCAAGTTTACCGAGCACGGCAAGGTCCTCATTCGCGCTGACAAGGTGCCGTCCGAGGCAGGGGATAAAGTCACCGTGCGTTTTCAGGTGATTGACGAGGGTATCGGAATTCCGGAGGAAGCGCAGGCGAAGCTCTTTCAGGCCTTTTCCCAGGTCGAGGCATCGACGACGCGCCGCTTCGGCGGAACCGGGCTTGGCCTCTCCATCTGTCAGCGCTTGACGGAATTGATGGATGGCGAGATCGGCATCGAAAGCGTGCCGGGCGAAGGTTCCACTTTCAGCGCCACCATCGATTTCGCCATCGACGAGGCGCAAACCTTCACAAGTGACGGCCATGATCTTGACGGATTGAACGTCATGCTGGCTTTCAGAGACGATGATATGCGGGCGCTGGCACCGCGCTACCTCGAACACTGGAAGGCGCGCGTCACCACCGTGGCGGATATCGACAAGACAACGCGTCTGGCATTGGAAGCCATTGAAAACGGGTCTCCGTTCGATATCATTTGTCTGGGTTCCGGTTGGCCCTTCGACCAACAGATCGACTGCGTCCAATCCTTGCAAGCGGAAACCACGCTGTCGTCGACGCGCTACGTCGTCGCCTGCCGCAGCCGCGTCAAGGCGGAACGAAAAGACATGGCCCACACGGTCTATGTGGACGCCGACCCGTTGCGCCGCGCCGACTTCATCAAAAGCGTCGCCGTTGCGGCCGGCCGTGCCAGCCCGGACGTGGAGTATGACGAGAGCGAGATTCCGCGCAACACCGGCGGCCTGCCGAGCGTGGCGGAAGCCGAAGCGATGGGGCAATTAATCCTGCTGGCGGAGGACAACCTCACCAACCAGGATGTCATTCGCCGCCAGCTCAATATGCTCGGTTACACCATGGAAATCGCCGACGACGGCAAGGAAGCCCTCGAGCTGTTCAACTCTAAATCTTTTGCGATTTTGTTAACCGACTGCCATATGCCCAACATGGATGGCTTCGAGCTTACCCAGTCCATCCGAGAATTGGAGCAGGATGGGGGCAGCCGTTTTCCCATCGTCGCGATTACCGCAAGCGTCATGAAGGAGGAAGTCGACCGCTGTTTCGCCGCTGGCATGGACGATTGTCTGGCCAAACCGCTGGAAATGAAAAAGCTCAATGCAACACTGCGTAAATGGATGCCGGCACCGGTGGGTGGCGTTGCAGAGGCGGTGATAGATCTCGACATGGCAAGCGCAACGGAAAAGTCGGAAAGCGAACGTAACAGCGACGGTGCCGATGGTGTCGATGGTGTCGATGGCGCGATCGATCCTGCGGCGCTGAAAAGTATGTTTGGCGATGACGACGCCACGTTCAAGGAAATTCTCAAAGGCTTCATAGACCCGGCCGTATCCGACGCGGGCGATATTGAGCGCGCATTTGCCGACCGGTCGGCGGACGGCGTGGCGAAGGCCGCGCATAAGCTTAAATCATCAGCCCGCAGTGTCGGTGCCAACGAATTGGCGGATTTGTGTCAGGACTTGGAAATGGCCGGCAAGGCGGCAGACTGGGGTGAAATTGACAACTCAACGCCGCGTCTCGCCAGCGTCGTCCAGAGGGTTGTCGCGTATATTGATCGTCTGTGAGGGCCAACAACCGGACGTAATAATAATGAACGCAGCTTGGTATTTCGATTTCATATCCCCCTTTGCCTATTTACAGCGCGAGCAATTGTCGCGCCTGCCGGATGATGTGGAAATCGTCTACCGGCCTGTGCTCTTCGCCGGCCTGCTCAACCATTGGGGCCACAAGGGCCCGGCGGAAATACCGGCCAAACGTCTGCACACCTATCGCCTCTGCTGTTGGCTTGCCGAGCGGTGGGACATTCCCTTTATCCTGCCGCCGTCGCATCCGTTCAACCCGCTGAAGGCGCTCCGCCTCGCCTTGGCTCTGGGCGAAAACGGCGCCGCCATCGCGACCATATTCCATTTTATTTATGGCGAGGGTGGCGACCTGGAAGATGCTGCGGCATGGCAGGAACTGACGGCGCGCCTGGGTCTTGATGCGGCGGAAGCGGCGGCGAAAATCTCCGATCCCGATATTAAGGACAGGCTGAAACGCAACACAGATGCAGCGTTGGCCGATGGTGTCTTTGGCGTTCCTACCCTGGTGGCCGAGGGCCAATTGTTCTGGGGGCAGGACGCAACCGACATGTTCCTCGATTGGCACAGCGATCCGGAACGCTTCGCCACGGGCGAATTCGGACGCATTGCGGACCTGCCGGTCGGCGCACGGCGTAGAAATGGAGGAAATTTCGGGCCGGGCATGAAATAATCCGCAGCCGATCAGAAAATAACAACCAATTCAGGGAGAAACCGAATGTTGATCGTTGCTGTTGTATTTGAATTTGTGCCGGGTGGATTCGATCGTATCAAAGCGGAGATTTTGGAAGCGATCGAGAATTCGCGCAAGGAAGAGGGCGCGCAGATTTATGACTGGGCGATCGATGTGACGGCGCCCAACCGCGCCATCATCTTTGAAGTCTGGGACGATCAGTCGGATCTCGACGCCCACTTCACCCATTCCTATATGGACGCCCTCGTCGCCGCCCTGAGCGCGGCCAATATCCGCGGCGATATCGTGCATTACTCAGCTGAGATTTATGACGTGTCCGGCAAACGCGATATGGGATTCGTTTTGCCGACGGAATAATTCAGGCGCTGGTGCGGCGCCCGACGGTCGGGTCCCAGTTTTCATGACCATGCGGCCGCGCCGCCGCTTTTCTGGCTTCGATGTCCCAAGGCAATTCCGGGCGCGCCTTGCCGAAATGCCAACCCTGGCCGTGATCGACACCGGTGGCGCGCATCAGGCGGGTGGCGGCGTCGTCCTCGATGAACTCGGCGATGGTTTTGATGCCGAGTTCCTTACACATCGCCGCGATGGATTTGATGAAGGCGCCGCTGAATTTGGAATGCGCCGCCTCGCGCACGAAGCTACCGTCGATCTTGACGAAATCGACGCGTAAGCTGCGTAAATATTCAAACGCGGCTGCGCCGACGCCAAAATCATCCAGGCAGACGGCAACACCGAGATCGCGAAACAATTTCAACGTCTCATTGGCACTCTGCAGATCGACGATTTTCGATGATTCGGTAACTTCAAAAAGTATGAAGTCCGTCAAATCACCGTTCATTTTGATGGCGGCGGTGACCGAGCGCACATATTCAGCTGAGGCGAGTGAGCGGCCGGAGATATTGACCGCAAGAGGGATCGCCCGCGCCGGACCCGCTTTGCGCAATATCTTAAAAACACGCTCCACGACGGCCCAATCGAACTCGGCGATCTTGCCGAGCTGCTCCGCCATGGTGATGAATTTATAGGGTGAGGCGTCCGGGTCGTCATTCAGCCGGGTCAGCACTTCATAATGATGTGCCTGGCCGTCCGCTAAATCGACGATCGGCTGATAGACCAGGGTAAAGGATTTATCCGCGATGGTGCGCTTGATGCGCTGCTGCCAGGCCATGGTCTCGGCGAGCATTTCCTTGCAACCTTCGGACAGAGAGCCGAATTTGACATGGCCGCCGCTTGATTTGCTAAAGCTGTTGAGGGTGTAGAGCACGGCCTGGCCCATATCCTCTTCGCTGAGGCCCTCGGCGTCGAGCGCCACGGTGGCGGTTCCAAGCTTAAAATCATCTGCCCAGGGCGAGGCGTCGCGCACCATTTTCTCGACCGATTTTGCCAAGGCATCGACGTCGAAGGACGGATCATGGACAAAACCCAGCTTATCCCGGTCAATTCGGCCGCCGAGATCGGCATCGAGGGAGTTGGCGCTTAAGAGGGCGCCGACCTTGGCAAAAATTTCTTCTTCCGCGCCGTCTTCCAGGTGAGGGCGAACTTCTTCCAGGCCTTCCAAATCGACCATGGTCAGGCTGCACGATTCACCCGACGCTTTGAGGCTTGAAACCCGCTCACGGATAGCGTTGGCGAAGGTTTCCTTGTTCGGCAGTCCTGTTGTGGCATCAAGGCTGTTGATGGATTTCGGGCTGCGTCGCGCCAATTTTCCGGATGCATTGTCCGACCGCTGGAGCGATATAGAAATATAAGCGATAGTGGGATTGTTCGGCAGGCGGTAAGCGCCGGCTCGCAGCGCTCGCACTTTTCCGGCGGGCGGCTGCACCGTGAGCGCGCGGGACTTCATCTTTTTGCCGAGCGGCAGGCTGGCCAAAGCCTTGCGTAGGCCGGCGCGGTCCTTGGCTTCAATCAATTGGTAGAGGTTACTGCCCGTGAGCTTTTCGTTTGAAATTCCGAACATGCTCTCGGCGGCACCAGCGGCAAACAGAATATCACCGTCCTCGTTTGCCTCTATGACAAGTTCGGCGACGGCAAAGGCAAAGCCGATGAAACGGTTGCGCTCTGCCTGGGCGGTTTCCAACGCGGTGGCAGGTTTCGTCAAGACTGGATTCCGAGCGGTAAGCATTGTTCAGTGCCTGTTCTACGGGAATATAATTAACAAATGCTGATGAGTAGGCAGACCGTGGCCAGGATTAACGATCGGGCGCGCGACGAAATTACGTAATACTGGCGCCTTTGACATTTATCGGCCCGGCTTAAGCGCTCGATTAATGTGACTTTCGCTGTAACATGCCGGCGAAACATCATCGGGGGCATATAGTGAGCGGACATATTCTTGATAGCGACATGCGCACCATCGCCGCTGCCTTGCGCGCCGGCGATACCAGTTCCGAGGCATTGATCGACGAGGCTGCCCGGCGCCATGATTCATACGGCGCGGCGCTCGGCGCCTATAAATACTGGGATGAGGAGCGCGCCCGCACCGAGGCCCGCGCCGTCGATGGTCTGCTTTCATCGGGCTACGATGCCGGCGCGCTGATGGGCATGCCGATTTCGCTCAAGGATCTCTACGGCGTGCACGGCATGCCGACCTTTGGCGGCTCGCCCAAGGAATTGCCGGAAAAATGGCGCGAGGAGGGGCCTGTCACCGAGGCGTTGCGCCTAGCCCGGGGCGTCATCATGGGCAAGACCCACACGGTCGAATTCGCCTATGGCGGCGTCGGCACGAATTCCCATTGGGGCGCGCCGGTCAATCCCTGGGACGTCGAAAATCACCGCGTCACCGGTGGCTCAAGCTCGGGCGCCGGGGTCAGCTTGTGTGAGGGTTCGGCCCTGGTGGCGATGGGCTCGGATACCGGCGGTTCGGTACGCATCCCGGCCAGCGTTACCGGAAATGTCGGCCTCAAGGTTACGATCGACCGCTGGTCGGCGGAAGGCATCGTGCCGCTCAGCCACACCTATGACACGCCGGGGCCGCTCACGCGCAACGTCACCGATGCCATACTGGCGTTCGGCGCCATCGACCCGGCGCACCGCAACGCCGAGGCATTCTTTCAGCAAACCGACGGCGCCGAGGTCGGCAATTTCAATTTTGCCCTCTGTGATGAGCATTTCTGGGAGGATTGCGGGCCGGGCATTGACGAAGGCGTGCGCCAGGCGATTGCTGAGCTCAGTGCCAAGGGTGCGCGCATCGGATCGGTATCCCTGCCCGAAGCCACGTTGGCGCGCGAGAGTTCGCTCCGCGGCGGCATATTCGGCGCCGAGGGGCAATCCTTCATTGAGGAACATTATCCCGATCGTATGGACACGCTCGACCCCAATGTTGCCGAGCGCTTCGCCGCCGGGCGCAATATTACGGCGATCGATTATCTCAAAGCGATCCGCCGTATCGCCGGTCTGGCGCGCGTCGCCAACCATAAGCTGCGTCATGTCGATGCGTTGATCACGCCGACCGTCCCGGTGGCGCCACCGACGGTCGAACAGGTTGCCGACGTCAATACATACAAACACCATCTCGGCCACATGACACAGAATACCCATCCGGTGAACCTGTTGGGATTATGCTCGATTACGCTGCCGGTGGCGCTCGACGGGTTCGGAATGCCGGTTGGCCTGCAGTTGATTGCCGGCGCCGGGCGCGAAGAGCGCCTGCTTGCCGTCGCGTTGGCCTGCGAAAAAGTGTTGGGCACGGCGCGCCAACGCCTGGGCGCGCCGCTACGTTGCGTGGATTGATACATTTGCCCGATCCTGCCCGGCGCTGAGCGAACGGATATTTCGTGTCAGATGATGGGTTGAAGACCCGCCCGCCGGACAATTTGCGCGGCACAATCTATCCCGTGCGCGGGCTGGTGCTGCTGCTCGCCGTCGGCCTCTTTTGGGGCCTCAAATGGCCGATCATGAAGATCTGCATGGCGGCCATACCGGTCTTCACG
>JAPYQV010000612.1 GCA_029937205.1 Alphaproteobacteria bacterium | reverse complement strand
GTTCCAAACTGTCGCGCAGCGCGCTCGCCGTTTCCCGCACCTGCGCATTTTCGGCGTTTGCTTCGGCGAGCGCCTTCTGTACCGCCTCCTGACTGTCGAGACGCTCGCGCTCCAGCCTGTCACGCAGCGCATTCGCCGTCGCCTTCAACTGCTCCAACTCATTGGACATCGCCGCCACAGCCTTCTGCGCTGCTTCGCTTTTCTCAAGCTGTACGCGTTCAAGCTGATCGCGCAGGACGCCGATGGTTTTCTGCAAATGCCGATTATCAATCTCAAGTTCATGCTCAAGACTCGGCGCGGACGGCTCTGATTCCAAAATCATGCTCATGCTGAGTTTCCGCGCACCTTACCTCAAGTGGATCGAAAATTAAAAAATTAATGCAACACTTTGATTTCAATATATTAATCCGAACTGATTATCGTGTCGATATCGCCCTGGTGACAGGCGCCGGCAAACCGGTCAATATTTACCCCGGTGAGAGATATTATCAATATTTTGGTCTGAGGAGAGCGCTGTGACAGCCGCTGCGAGCCCATTTTTCAGTACGGTATGCCCGCATGATTGCCCAAGTACCTGCGCGCTCGAAGTTGAACGGCTTGACGACAGCACCATCGGCAAGATGCGCGGCGCGCGCGACAATGATTACACTGCCGGCGTAATTTGCGCCAAGGTCGCGCGTTATGCCGAGCGCATACACCATCCCGGCCGCGTGGCGCACCCGTTGAGGCGGGTCGGCGATAAGGCGAGCGCCGAATTTCAGCAAATTTCCTGGGACGACGCGCTGGACGAAGTTGCGGAGGCCTTTCTTTGCGCCGAACAATCCCATGGCAGCGAGGCGGTCTGGCCTTATTTCTATGCCGGCACCATGGGCCTGGTGCAACGCTTCGGTATCAATCGCCTACGCCATGTGAAGCGCTATTCAGGTCAATTGGAAACCATTTGCTCGTCCACGGCGAAGGCCGGCTATTCGGCCGGTGTCGGCGCCTGCATGGGCAGCGATCCGCGTGAAATGGCGGAATCAGATTTGATCCTCTGTTGGGGGGTGAACCCGGCATCGACCCAGGTCAATGTAATGACCCATATCAGCCGCGCTCGGAAGGAGCGCGGCGCCAAGCTCGTGGTCATCGACCCCTACCGCACGCGAACGGCCAAGGTCGCCGATCTCCATCTACCGCTTCGCCCCGGCACCGACGGCGCACTCGCCTGTGCGGTCATGCACATCCTGTTCCGCGAGGGCTTTGCCGACCGCGATTATCTTGCCGAATATAGCGACTTTCCGCCCGAGCTCGAGCAGCACTTGTCGTCGCGCGGCCCGGATTGGGCGGCACCGATCACCGGCCTCTCGGTCGAGGAAATCACCGAGTTCGCCCGCCTCTATGGCCGCACCAAGCGCAGCTTTCTCCGTCTTGGGTACGGCTTCACCCGCACGCGCAACGGCGCCGCCAACATGCATGCGACGACCTGCCTGCCGGCGGTTACGGGCGCCTGGCGCCACAAGGGCGGCGGTGCTTTTTTCAGCAACGGCAGCCTCTACGAATATGACAAAACCCTGCTGCACGGGCTGGACGCGCTCGATCCCGATATCCGTATCCTCGATATGTCGCGCATCGGTCCGATCTTGACCGGCGACAAGAGCGATCTCGGCGATGGCCCGCCGGTTTTGGCAACCATCATGCAC
>JAPYQV010000611.1 GCA_029937205.1 Alphaproteobacteria bacterium | reverse complement strand
CTTTTAAGGAAAGACTTCAACCGACTAAGTGCGATAACCCTCACAAAAGAAATTATAGCATAGTCCCATTTCGGGACCAAGCGTAACTTGTTTTGAATACCCTAACCAGGGCCCCTAAGCCGGCTTCTTATCCCGGAGACCGTTCTCCTCAATCCATTTTGTCGTGTCGTTGAGAGCGCGGCTGAGGCGGGTCATCATTTCGCCGATTTCTTCTTGCGTAATGATCAGCGGTGGTGCGAAGGCAATGGTATCGCCGCTCAGTACCGCGCGGACAATCAGGCCGTGCTCCTGGGCGCGCGCGCGGAGATAATCCTTCACTTTGAAGCTTGGGTCGAAGGAGCGTTTGCTCTCTTTGTCAGCGACAAGTTCGAGCGCCGCCATCAGGCCGACGCCCCGCACATTGCCGACCAGGGGATGATCGTAAAAGGCGCGCAAGCCATCCTGCAGGGCCGGCGAAACGCGCCTCACATGACCGACAATATCGCGCTCCTGCATGAGCTGTTGGGCGCGGTTGGCGACGGCGACGGCGACCGGATGGCCAGTGGTGGTGAAGGCGTGGCCGAAAAAGCCGATCTTGTTGCTCTCGTCACGCAACACACGATAGATGTCTTCCGTCACCATCACCGCCGAGATGGGCAGATAGGCGCCGGAAAGCGCCTTGGCCAGCGTCATGATGTCGGGTTTGATGTTGTAGGTGTCCGAACCAAACATGTTGCCGGTGCGACCGAACCCGGTGATCACTTCATCGGCCATCATCAGCACGTCGTATTTGTTCAGCACCGCATGGATTTTTTCGAAATAGGTTTTGGGCGGCACAATGCAGCCGCCACCACCCATCACCGGCTCGGCGACGAACGCGGCAACTGTGTCCGGCCCTTCTTCGAGGATCATGGCTTCCAGGCTTTCGGCCAGGCGGGTGGCGAATTCTTCTTCCGACTCGCCATCTTCGGCGCAGCGGTAATAGTGCGGAAAGTCGGTGTGGAGAAAATTGGGCAGCGGTACATCGAAACCGGCGTGCATGGCCGGAATGCCGGTCAGGCTGGCGGCCGCCAGGGAGGCGCCGTGAAAGCCGTATTTGCGCGCGATGATCTTCTTTTTCTCCGGCCGCCCAAGCGCATTGTTGTAGTAATAGATCATCTTGACCGCGGTATCGTTGGCCTCGGAGCCGGAATTGGCGAAAAACACTTTCGACATGGGCACCGGCGCGATGGCTTTCAGGCGCTCGGCCAACTCGCCCATGGGCTCGGTCGTTTTATCGACCAGGCTGTGATAGTAGGGCAGCTTTTTGAATTGCTCGATTGCCGCATCGATCAGCTCGGACTCGTTGAAGCCGAACGAGGCGCACCACATACCGGCGGCGCCTTCGATATATTCCTTGCCGTCTTCATCGATGATATGCACACCGCGCCCGCCCGAGACCACCATCGGCGGCGTTTTTTCCAGCGCTGCGAGATTGCTGTAGCCATGCAGAATATTCTCGACCGCACGCGCGCCCGCCGAATTTGCTGTGCCGCTCATGATGCCAATTCCTTTTCGGTTTCTTGCTTCATTTCAATCAGGCTCGCCAATACTGCGCCGGCGAGATGATCCACTTCCGCTTCGCCCATGGGCGGGGAAAGACAGCCAATCCCCCAGGTGCTGAACAATATGCCGCGATTGAGCAGGTGGCGGAACAGATCCTCC
>JAPYQV010000098.1 GCA_029937205.1 Alphaproteobacteria bacterium | reverse complement strand
CCTTGCCCCTGATACAGATGATTATTCAGGTTTGGGGTCGAGACCTATGATCTGTAGGATGCCGGTTAAGAAACAGTAAATTCAACAAGCGGGGAGCAAAGAAATGATACGCCTCTTATGATTGGCATTTGCTATCACCATTCTGACGCTATCAGGCGCCGTGTCGTCACGCGCCGGCGAGACCCTTTTAGAGCGCGGCGCCTACCTCATGAACGGCATCGTTGCCTGCGGCAATTGCCATAACACGCGTGGCCCGAAGGGGCGCTTCGTTGAGGGTATGGAACTGGCCGGTGGATTGGTTGTCGCCGAAGAGCCGTTTACGGCGCGCGTTCCAAACATTACGCCCGATATGGCAACCGGAATCGGCGCCTGGAGCGAGGCGGAGATCATTACCGCCATTCGCGAAGGTACCCGTCCAGACGGCTCGCTGATCGGACCTCCCATGCCATTCAGCCAATACCGCAACATGTCGGACAATGACGTGAAAGCTATTGTCGCCTATCTGCGACAGGTTCCCGCCGTAACCCACAAAGTGGAATAATCGGAATATCGTATGCCGTTGCCACCGGCCTGGGGGCCGCCGGTCGGCAGCGTCGCCGATGTTTCGAATGCTGATCCGGTGGTCTATGGCGGCTACCTCGCCGGACCGCTTGGCCATTGCGTCGAATGCCACACACCGATGGAACAGGGCCGCTCCGACTTCGAAAACAGAGCCTATGCGGGTGGCCTACATCTCCCCCTCGGCCCGGATATGATTTTAATTACCGCCAATATCACGCAGGATAAGGAAACCGGCATCGGCGCCTGGACAGATGCGGAAATCGTGACCGCTCTGACGAAAGGGGTGCGCCCCGACGGCGGAAAATTGCATCCGATTATGCCATACGGCTTTTATGCAAACATGAATATGGCGGATATCGAGGCTCTGGTGGCGTTTTTGCGTACCGTGAAACCGGTTGCCAATGCCGTGAAGTAAAGCGCGGCCGGTGTTAAACGCCTTTTTCAGCGGCGCCTTTGTAGAGTATGGCATTGTGGCTCTCGTTGGCAGAAACATAATTCGCTATGGCTTGCTCTGAGAGGTCGCCGTCCGGCGATGTTTCATGGTCAAAATGGCCGAATTCATCCTTGCCTCGAACCAACAGGGCGCGGTCCCGGCCATGGATTTGGTGCAGGTGGGTTGGGATATAGCGGATGGTGAAGCCCATGCGCCGATCATCACCATTATTGGGGCCGGAGCCATGGATGGCGCGTATATGATGGATCGAGAACTCGCCGGGTTCGAGTAAAATATCGACCGCGTCGTCCTCATCAATTTCCGCTTCAACTTCTTGGCCGCGAGTTAGAAAACTCTTCTTGTTATAGGTTTCGCGGTGACTCATCTGCCCCTGCAGGTGCGATCCGGGAAGAATTCGCATGGCGCCCGATGCCACGGTGGCGTGCGACAAAGCGAGCCACACATTAATCACTTCCGGCCCACTGAGGCCCCAATAGGTTGAATCCTGGTGCCAGCCGACAAAGCGCGGATCGCCCAGATCCTTGGTAAAAAACAACGAAGCCCAGACAAATATATTGGGGCCGATGAGATCCTCTACCGCATCAAGTATCTTTTCGTTACGGACGGCGGCGTCCAGGGACTTCAGCAACAGGTGCGGTTTATGGCGAAATGCGCCGCCAATATCATCCAGACTTTCACGCTCCACTTTCTCCACATCCCGCCGGCAGCGTGTAACTTCGCCCGCATCCAGGGCGCGCAAGGGATGGTAAAAACCGTCTCGCTCATATTGCGCGATCTGTGTTTCCGACAAGAATTTCGGCATTTTATGCTTCTCCTGCGGCCTCACCCGCCCAACGGCGTGAAAAGCGTTTCCATCTCGCGGCGTATTCTCACTGCTTGTGATGTTAGATCAATATCGACATCAGACCAGCGGATTTTCTCATCTTGCGCAATATCGCGCATCAATCTTACGCCATGTGCCAGGCCGATCGGCAGACCGTCGGCAGCAAGACTAGCTGCGGCCGGCATGAGCGTCGCATAGACCGTAAAGCCGCCCTCGCCATCGAGCATATCACCGGCTTTCATGCCGCGTTTCGCGGTCGCCACCGCATCGCCGCGAAAGCCGTCAGGCGCACCGGTCGGCTCGCCGCGCAATGCCGCACTGGCGATGGAAATACCGAGTTCCAGGCCGATCAAGTGAAAGGGCTTGTACATTCCCGCATAACGCCCGCTGCTATCGGTCTTAATGCCGTATTCCTGAAAACTTGTGGCGGCATAATCGCCCGGTGCCTCAAAAACCACATAGACGCCCCAACGCAAATCGCCTTCCACATCGCCGCCTTCCGCATCGAGGCATGAAATAACTTCGACCTGGCCCTTATGGTGCAACAGGCCGCCCTCCGCAGCCGGGCGAAGTTTCTCGGCCAGCTCGGTCACACCACAGGGCGGAAAGTGCAATCCGTCCGGCGCGGGCGTGAGTCCGGTTGCGTTGGCCACCGCCGTCATTTCGATAGCCGATTTGGTACCGTCGAGAAAGGAATTGAACATTTGCGCATTCAGTCCATGCGCCGCCGCATGCGCCGCGTCGATGCCGTAATGGGACCAGACATCATCCGGCGTCACATGATGGTAGCCAGGCAGATATTTGGTACCTTTACCGGCCGCCACAACCTCGAAACCGCCGGTACGTGCCCAATCAACTTGCTCGGCGATCAGTGCCGGTTGATCGCCGTAAGCGAGGCTATAAACAATCCCGGCCGCCTCGGCGCGGCGCGCCAGGAGCGGCCCGGCAAGCGCATCCGCCTCGACATTGACCATGACGATATGGCGGCCCTGTTCGATACAGGCCAAGGCGTGAGATATTCCAGCGATGGGATTTCCGGTGGCATCGACCACCACTTCCATACCGTCCGCCGCGATCAGCGCCGCGACATCTTCGGTAATGTGCGTGGTGCCATTCTCGAGAGCAGCGGAAAAACTTGGCGCTTCGGCGCTGTTGGACGGCCAACCGGCAGCGGCCAAAGCATTGCGGCCACGCTCCACATCCAGATCGGCAATCGCCATCACATGCATGCCAGGCGTATGACGCGCCTGGGCCAAAAACATGGTCGCAAATTTGCCCGCTCCGATGATGCCGATACGCACCGGGCGACCCTCTTCCGCCCGGCGCCCAAGCATTCGATGAAGATTCATACCGCGCCTTCCCGCATCCCGGCCCGCCGTGCCGCGCTCGCTTCAGCGTCAATCGCAAGCGTGCCATCGGCGGCGTCGCCGGACAACACAACGCCGTAAACCGCCTCGGCTGTCTCGCGTGTGACAAATTTCTCAACCACGTCCTCCAATACCGCCTCGGCGCGACGCAGCAGCGAATCGCCGTAGCCGCTGCCGCCATTATCGATGGAGCGCACAAACTCGCCGGCCCCGAGCGTCAACATGACGCCATTGGGCTGAGATTCTTCCGAGCCATCGGTCTTGATATGGCCATGATAGGAATTGTTGGCATCGCTACCGCCGAGCACGCCGCGTGGCGGATAAATCGCGCCGCCGCCCATGATACTGATCGTCATCGGGTCATGGCGCGGGCCGAAGACGACCTCCGTCGCTGGCCCGCCACGTTGCCGTCCGGCGCCACCTGAATCGGGCAGCAGGCGCTGAGATCGCACCAGCACGGGAAAGCGTTGTTCATCGAACTCGATACTGTCGCGGTGCAGCAATCCCGCGCCGCCCGGCGTGAGTAGATAGATCATGCCGTCATTGGCCGGTTGCGCCGGACCGCCGCCGCCCATGATGTAAACCTGGTTGATATACGCCTCCCCGCCACGGCGCCAATCGGTACCAGAAATGACACCCATGCCGGCGGCAAAACATAGATTGCCCTGCGACATGCCATAGCCGTCACCCAGTTGGGTAAACGCCGACTGGGTGAGGTTCACCACCACATCCGCAATACTGGTGGTGGCGAGAGAGCAGCAATGGGGAAAGCGTGGAATGCCAACAACGCAATTCTCGCGCAAGAGAATATTCATGCGGCGAAAACTGCCGGCGTTGGCCGGTAGGTCGGGCTCCAAATTCTCGAACACGCCTTGGATCGCATTGGCGCTGGCACAGGCCTCGGTGAGATTGAGACCGGCATCGATGCAATCCGGATTGTCACGAAGATCCACTGTCACCATGCCAGCGTCCGGGTCGATATCCACTTTGACGGTGATCTCCACACCATCAGGCAGGAACGGCTCTATGGGATCGTGCGTCCCTTTGTTAATAATTGTTGCATTGGGAAGCCTTCGAATAGCGTGCAGAGCGCGTTTCTCAGCATAGTCGAACCAATCGACGACGAATTGCCGGACCCGGGCCATGCCGTATTTCTCGACGAATTCCTTGAGCCGCCGCTCGCCAATTCGGGCCGCGCCCAATTGTGAAAGATAGTCGCCATACCACTGATCGGGCACACGGATGCGCCGGCGGCACACGCGGATGATGTCTTCATTGTCCATGCCGTCGCGCTGAATTCGCACGCAGGGGAAGATCAATGCGCCTTCCTCATAGACGTCGCGCGCTCTCGGCGTATAGGTGGTCGGAATGCTGTCGCCGCAATCCGCCTGATGGCCCTTCACCGTTACGGTAAAGAGATGCACACCATCACAGAACACCGGCACCATGATCGACCAGTCCGCCGCATGGCTGTTACCGTCATAGGGATCATTGTGGAGGTAGGCATCGCCTTCGCGGTAGTCCGGGTGCTCGCGCGCCATTGAGGCGGTCTGCAGGTGCGAGCCGAAGATATGTGCCGGGATGCCCTCCGCCGTGGCCAGGAGCTCATTCTCCGCTGTGACAATGGAGCACGAGAAATCGCGCGACTGGCCGATCACGGCCGAGCGCGCGGTGCGCATCACGACGCCCTGCATCTCGCGCAGGATGGCGTCCACACGGTTGGCCATGATCGCCAGGTCGACAGAATCAATCGCGGCGCCGTCATCGGTCGGCTGCGGTTTCGTGTCAGGCGCCGTATCCAGGATGTAGTTGCCGGCGGCGCTCACCCGGGCCGTCATTCCCGGATAGACGACAATTGTGGTCGTCGGTTCCTCGATAATGGCGGGGCCACTCAGTTCCGAACCGGGCGCCAAATGCGCGCCGGAATAGACCGCTGTTTCCAAGCGGCCGTGCTCGCCGAAATATGCCTGCACCGTGCGCGCTGGCCTCGTCCTGCTGGTGCCACCAGCGACGGCGGTTTGCGGCGAAGGCCGATCTAGACGCGCCGTCAGGCGGCCCTTCCAATGCAGGCATTCGAGCATGCCGCCATCTTCCTTCACGCCATAGAGGCGCTCATGCACCTGGTGAAAATTCTCAATCAACGCCACAACAACTCCGGCTTCGCTGAAGCTCGGGTTTGCCAGTTCTATTTCCGTTTCCCATTGCTGATTGAGATAGCGGGCGTCAACGAAATACTGCTTGTCGAATTGCTCGATGCCGCGCCCGCGAAGGCTGGCAGCGAAGGCCTCCATTTGGCGATCAAGATCGGCAATGGTTTCCTCAACCAGCGCGTTATCCCAATGATCCGTACGCACATACTGGCTGGCGCTGAATTCCGCCACCACATCCGAATACTGCGCGCCGCAGGCACTGAGCGCGCCCGCCGTTTTGGGCAACAGCACCTGACGGCAGCCAAGCGCATCGGCAATCGGCAGAATATTCAGGCCGGCCGCACCGCCGCCTGCCACCAAGATACTTTCGCGCGGGTTTACGCCTTCATTGACGGTGATTTCCTCGATTGCCTTGATCATGGATTCACTGGCAATACGGATGATGGAGAATGCCGTTTCGTCGAGCGCTAAGCCGAGTTCTGCCGCAATCTTCTCCACGACGTGTCGCGCAGCTGCGACATCAAGCAGCATGCGTCCGCCGAGAAAATGCGCCGGATCAATGTAGCCGAGCACAACCGCCGCATCGGTAACGGTCGGCTCCGCCCCGCCGCGGCCATAACAGGCCGGCCCGGGCATTGCCCCGGCACTCCCAGGACCCACTCGCAGTAAGCCGCCCGAATCGATCCAGGCGATGGATCCGCCGCCGGCGCCGACGCTGCGGACATCGACGGAGGAAAGCCCGAGATTATGGCCGAAAAACATTGGCCCCAGCCATGTCTCACGGGTGAATTTGACTTCGCCATTCCGCACCAGGCTGACATCGAACGTTGTACCGCCGGTATCGACGACGAGAACATCTTGGTTGAACGATTCCGCCTCGGCGTAAGCGTGTCCGGCGCGGGGCGCCATGGCCGGGCCAGACTTGACCATGTAAATCGGCCGACCGGCAACATCCTCCACATGCATCACACCGCCAGATACGGTGCTGACAAGAAGTTCGCCGGTGAAGCCGATATCGGCAAGATCCGCCTGCAATTCGTCCAAATGGCGCTGCATGCGCGGTTTGAGCGAAGCGTCGATGGCGGTCGAGGACGCGCGCGGATATTCGCGCAATATTGGATTGAGTTGATGCGATAGCGTGTACGGAATGCCCGGCATGATCTCTTCTATCAATTCGCCGATGCGCACTTCATGCGCCGAGTTCTTGATCGACCAAAGCAAGCAAACCGCGACGGCCTCAATCTGCTGCTTCGCCAGGCGCTGCAGCTCATCCCGCACGGCTCCCTCATCGAGTGCGCGCTCAATACCACCCTCGGCATTGACACGCTCCGGCACTTCGACTGTGAGCCGGCGCGGAACATAGGGTTTGAGCGGGTCAATTTGCATCTCGAACGGATGCAGTTTTCCACCCTGGCGGTAGACAAGAATATCCGGAAATCCCTCGGTCAACAGAATGGCTGTTTTCGCGGTACTGCCGGTGATAATGGCGTTGGTGGCCCAGGTTGTGCCGTAAATGAGCACGTCGGTGTCGGCGATGAGCTCCGCCAGCTCTATCGACATAATTCGCGCCGCATCTCTCAGGCCCTCAATGACGCCGCCCGAGCTTCGATCCGGCGTGCTCGGCGCCTTGCCAACCGTGAGTGCGCCTTCCTGGTTTGCGACCACGATGTCCGTGAATGTGCCGCCCGTATCGACGGCTATTCTATAATTCATACGACCCAAGGCTCACTAATTTGCGTTGGAACATAGCAGGGAACTATATCCCGGATCATCCGTTCATCGAATCTCAATTCGCATTGCGCAAGTGCGGGCCTCGTTGTTACTGTTTCCCCACTTGATTCGTACATTGCCCTTCCATCGCTCTCTAAAATCATATGAATTTTTTATTCCGTATTTCCCTGCTGTTCACGTGTATATGCCTGATCACGCTATTCGCGCGGGATGCCGCGCGGGCGGAAGAGAATATACGCATCGGCATCATGGCGGCCATGACCGGGCCTTATGCGGAATATGGCTTGGAAGCGAAGCGCGGCGTTGAATTGGCGCTCCATGAATTCGAAGGGCGCGCCGGCGGCAAGAATGTGGAATTGATCTTTGAAGTGGGCGATGAAACATCCACCCTCATCGCCGCGCGAGCCCAAGACCTAATTTCGCAACATGGCGCGGATATCATCGTTGGCCCGTTGAGCGGCGGCGAAGGACTTGCCCTCAAGGAATACGCCAAAACCATGCCGGAGATTACTTTCCTAAATGGCGCCTCCGCCGCCCGCGATCTAACATTTCTTGACCCGGCGGCCAATTTCTTCCGATTTACCACGGACGCGGCGCAGTGGATGGCCGGCCTGGGCAGGTATTCCTATTTCGACAAGGGCTACCGCCGCGTCGTCACCTTGGCGGAAAATTATTCTTTTCCCTACACCCAGGTGATGGGGTTTCTGGTCGAATTCTGCAGCCTCGGCGGTCGCGTTGCGGAGCAGATTTGGCTGCCTCTCAGTGATAAGCCTTACGCTGCTGTCACGGCAAAATTACACACCCTTCAGGCGGACGCCATTTTCATCGCGCTCGACGGCAGCAACACCGCCAATTTTCTCGAGCAATATTGGAAAGACGGCGGACAACTGCCGATCATCGGCGGTTCCGTGACGTTCGATCCAGTCCTGCTCAGCTCCAACTCGCTGTACCACACCTATCTTCCCGGCTCGATTTCCGCCTCTCCGCTTGCCGATGACGATCAAGGGAGGGATTGGCAAAGTTTTGTCGCCGACTATCGGAAACACCACCCGTCCGCCCCTCCCGTACCGTCAATATTTACGGTGGATTACTATGTAAATACCAAGGCCGCCTTGCTGGCGCTGGAAGAAGTGGACGGCGAACTTGGCAATGGCCAAGCGGAATTTCGCCGGGCTTTGACGGAACTTCAGTTCGACACACCTGCGGGCCGAGTCTCACTCGATGAAAACCGCCAGGCGATCGCCAATAATTACGTTATCAAAGTCGCCCTTGGAGATGACGACAGGCTGCGCAATGAGGTGGCCTATGTCGCCACGCAGGTAGATCAAACGCTGGGAATGGGACGCGAGCGCTACCTCGCCCTCGGCGCCCCAGGCCCGAATACGCCGAGTTGCCCCTGAGC
>JAPYQV010000097.1 GCA_029937205.1 Alphaproteobacteria bacterium | reverse complement strand
GATCCTCCTTTAGATCAGGCCGCAGTTTGTTCCAAATTATATGACGACGGACAGGCATTTAAACGCACCAGGAGAATGAAATCGAGTGTCGATCGGTCAAATTGGCTAAGCTCACATGCGACGAACCGACACGATGCGTCGGAGTCGAAAATCAAGAAGGAAAAAGAGCAATGAACGAGAGTTCCAATGCGGCGGTTCGTGTCGCCTGCGATGTCGGCGGCACTTTCACGGATGTCTGTGTTCTCGACGAAAAGTCGGGTGAAATTCATGTTGCAAAAACGCCGACCACGCCGGACCCCATCGATGGTGTGTTAGCTGGAATCGAAGCCGCCGGTGTGGACTTGAAGGATGTCGTTCTATTTTCGCATGGCACCACCTTGTCAACCAACGCACTGATCACGCGCAACTTTCCGCCTGCCATCATGGTCACGACCAAAGGCTTCCGCGACGTAATCGAAATCCGGCGCGGCACACGCGATGATTTGTGGGATACCTACAAGGAAATGGCACCGCCCTATATCCCGCGCCGCAACCGGCTCGTGGTTACCGAACGCATCGATTATGCCGGCGAAGTCATCGAACCGGTGGATGAGGCAGAGGCGCGCGAACTGGTGCGCATCATCCGCAAACGCGGCATCAACACCATTGCAATTTGTTTTGCCAATGCGTTTGCAAGCCCGGTGAACGAAGAACGCATGCGCGACATCTTGCAGGAAGAATTGCCGGAGGCAAATATTTCACTGTCGAGCGAGATCATGCCTGAAATTTTTGAGCATGAGCGCTTTTCGACCACCGTCGCCAATGCGGTTCTTGCGCCTGTCGTGGGTGAATATGTCGGGCGTCTGGGCGAACGCATGGCGGAGGGTGGCTACACGGAGGATGTGCTTCTGCTCCATTCCGGCGGAGGCGTGATGACAGGAAAGGGCGCGGCTAAATTTCCCGCTCGCCTTGCTGCGTCGGGAATTGCGGCGGGCGCGATCGCAAGCCGCTTCGTCGCCCAAACTGCCGGATACGAGAATTCGATCAGCCTCGACATGGGCGGCACCAGCACAGACGTATCTTTGTGCGACCGTGGCAATTTAAGAATCACCACCAACTGGTTTATCGAGTATGGCTATCCGATCTGCTTTCCCAGCATTGAGGTTTTGACAATCGGAGCGGGCGGTGGCTCGCTGGCCTGGATCGATGGCGCCAATTCGCTGCGCAATGGACCACAGTCGGCTGGCTCCTCTCCGGGTCCAGCCTGTTACGGACGCGGTGGTAAGGAACCAACCAACTGTGATGCGAACGTGGTCATTGGCCGCCTCAGCGACCAGTTAGCTGGAGGCGCAGTGCAACTCGACAAATCCTTGTCCGAAGAAGCCATCAGGCGAGTCGTTGCCGATCCCTTGGGTCTTTCCGTGCAAGAAGCTGCCGTCTCGATATTGAAAGTGGCGAACGCGAACATGGCCGATGCGGTACGGCTGGTGTCAATCGGACGTGGCTACGATCCCCGCGATTTTGCTTTGGTGACGTTTGGTGGTGCCGGGCCCCTTCACGGCGTGGCGTTGGCGCGCGATCTCTCAATCCCCACCGTGCTGATACCACCTGCCCCAGGTGTGACATCGGCGTTGGGGTGCCTGCTCGTCGATATCAAGCATGATATTTCCCGAATGTATCTCAGCGCGGTTGGGGATGTGGACCCGTCAGATGTCGACACGGCGTTCCAGAAATTGGAGAACGAAGGCCGCGAGCACCTGTCGCATGAGGGTGTGACAGAGGACAACATGTTTTTCCAACGTCACATTGATATGCGGTATCTTGGTCAATGGCGCGCCATGTCAATCGAAGTGGGGGAGAAGATTACGTCGCTCGATGATGCCGTCGCGCTGTTCCACGAAGAGCATGGCCGGGAGCATAATTATTCCCGCCTGGAGGCGCCGGTGGAAATTTACCGGCTCACCGTTACTGCGACCGGCAATACCCCAAAGGCCGAGTTTGCCCTGCATGAACTCGATAGCGCCACCCCGGAACCGTTTGATAAACGTGATGTTGTATTCGATGAGAACCCACAGGCGATCATGACCCCGATCTATAATCGTGATAACTTGAAAGCCGGAGCGATTGTGGAGGGGCCGGCGATTATCGAACAACTGGATTCGACCATCCTCGTACCGCCCGGCTTGAAGGCAAAAGTCGAATCGTCACTGACTATCGTTATTGACGTTCCGTTGGCTCAAGGTTGAACGCAACCGCATGACGCCGCAGCGCACACCAGCGCACTGTTAGATTTTAGGAGAACATGACAATGAGCGTTAACAAAGATGGCTATACACTCGATCCAGTGACCTTCGAGGTGTTGAAAAATTCCTATGTCAATATCGTCGACCAAATGGCGGAACAGATTTTCCGCACCTGTTACTCCTTCGTCATCTGGTCGCGCGATTTTTCATCAGCGATCTGTGACACCGAGGGCAACACCGTCATGCAGGGAAGTGGCGATATCGCGGCTCATGTTGGCACCCTGCACTACACCGCTCAGGCCGTCATTAATAAGTTCGGCGATGACATTCACCCGGGTGATACGTTTGTTGTGAACGACGTTTATCAAGGTGGGACGCACTTTAACGATACCCGTATCGTACGCCCAATTTTTTACAAGGACATCCATTTGGGTTTTGCGCAAGCCAACGGTCATTGGGCCGATGTGGGCGGTGCCGTGCCGGGCTCGTTCAATGTGAATGCGCTCGACCATATGGCGGAAGGCCTGCGCATCACGCCGGTGCGCGTATTCAGCAAAGGCGTATATTTGTCCGACGTTGCTGAGCTTATTGCCAATAACACGCGGGCGCCCGACGACATCATCGGCGATCTGCAAGCGCAGGCGGAGGCCTGTAATCTGGCGGAAAAAGAGGTTTGCCGACTAGCCGATAAGTATGGCGCCGATGTTATCCAAACGTCATTTAGAGAAGTGCAGGATTATGTCGAGACGCTCACCCGCCAGCGAATCACGAAACTTCCCGACGGCGTGTGGGAGACCGAGGATTATATCGATGTTGATCCGGTGTTGGGGGAGGGCCTGATCCCGATCCGGGTTAAAATGACGATCGAAGGCGATAGCGTCCATTACGATTTGTCCAAGTCGCACCCCAACACGCTTTCCACCTTCCTCAATTGTTGCTATGGCGGCGCCTTTGCCGCGATTGTTGCGGGCACCAAGATGCAGTCGCCCGACATTCCACTCAATTCCGGTTTCTACCGGGTGGTCACGGTTGACCTTGGGCCGGTTGGATCCGTGGTCAATGCGGATTGGCCGACGCCCGTCGCGGGTTTCTGTTCCGGCCCCTTCGAGAAGATAATGAACTGCGTGTTTGAGCTATGGGCAGAGATATTGCCGGAGCGCGCCATGGCCTGCACATTCAATCTGGAATATCTCCTGATCGGCGGGCGCGATGGCCGCAAGGAAGACCGGCCATACTTCATGTGGTACGACTGGATGGTGGGGGGCTGGGGCGCCCGCAACGGCAAAGACGGCTGGGCCGCATCTGGGCCAGTTTTCGGCGTCCAGCTCGGCACGCAGCCGTTTGAGGGCCAGGAACGTTTGGCGCCCGTGGTCACCACCGAACACGAGCTGATCGTTGATTCCGGTGGTCCCGGCGCATCGCGCGGCGGCATGGGCGTCGAGAAAGGCGTGAAGCTGACCAAAGCGGAGCGCACCGTTGTATCTTATTGCTGCGACCGTGAACGCTCGGTTACCTGGGGCCTTTGGGGCGGGCTGCCCTCGATACCGCATGGTGTTTGGATCAATCCGGGAACCCAGGGTGAGCGCTATCTTGGCTCGCTCTTCTCCGGTGTTCCGGTCGAGTCCGGAGATGTTTTGACACGGCCTTCAGCAGGCGGCGGCGGCTTGGGTGATCCGCTTGAGCGCGATACCCAAGACGTTCGCGATGATGTGAGAGAGGGCTATGTTTCAATCGAGCGAGCGGCGAAGGACTATGGCGTCATCGTCCGTGAAGTCGATGCGGACTTGGCGGAATATGAAGTTGACCAAGAGGCGACCGATGCCAAGCGGCAGTATATACGTGAGAACCGTCACGCTTGGCTGGACGAGGATGGCGAATCGATTGCCGCCAGATACCGCAGTAAGGAACTCGACAAATTCGATCTGGTTCGCCAATACGGTGTTATCATCGATTGGGGCTCGGGCGAGCTGCTGCCGAAAACGACGGCGCAATTCCGCGGTATGCTGAAGCGCCGAACAGCCGCACACTGGTCGAAGCCCGGTGAGGCGAAAAACGAGACACCAACACTGCGCGTGGCGTAACACTGAAGGGGCAACCACCTCAGGGAGGCGCGAAGCGCCGATTTAGTACGGCGTTCGAGAAGGTGTCCTTGGCGTAGCTGTAGGTGCCGATGTTACGCAGTTCCGCGGCCGCGTTCTCGACCAGCGTTAGACAGGCGCTGGCGAGGCTGCCGCCGATCGATACGCGTGCAACCCCCATCGCTTGCAGTTCGGCGGTAGATGGTGAAGCCGGTCCGGCGAGAATGTTTAGCGGCGCCTCTATCGCATCGGCCAGGCGCTCTATCAAATCTGCGTCGGTGACGCCCGGAACGAAAACGCAGCGAGCGCCTGCCGCGTAATATGTATTGGCGCGCGATACGGCCATGTCGAACATTGCGGCGGACGGCGCGCCCTCGTTATGGAGATACACATCCGTGCGGGCGTTGAGGACGAAGGACATACCTGCGGCGTCAGCCGCCTCCCGCCCTGCCTGTATCCGCTCTGTTGCGAGAGTGGCGTCAAGCATCGGCTTGGCCGTTGGCAACAATCGAATCTTCGATATTAGCCCCTACCGCACCGGCCGCGATCGCCTGTCGCACGGTTTCTGCAACATCATTCGGCGTGGCGCCGTAACCGCCTTCCATATCAGCAGAAAGCGGTATCGATACAATCGCAGCGCACCGGGATATCTCGGCACACATATCTTCGCGGCTGATTATGTGGCCGTCCGCATGGCCGTGCGAAAAGGCAATTCCGGCGCTGGTAGTCGCGATGGCGGGGAATCCTGCGTCAGCTAGTATTTTTGCATTGCCGGCATCCCAGCAATTCGGCAACACCAAGATTTCCGATCCTTCATGCAGCGCGGCAAACATCTCCGCCTTCGCCTGCAACTTGATCACGTCCATCAGCTTGCCTCCTCCGAAATGGAAACAGTGTGCCACTAAGTATGTCTTGTCCAGAATGGTCAGCGTGAATTGAGCCGCTCCCGGAAAATAGGGTGGCATATATATGTGCTTTGCCGAATGGCGGAGGGATCCGAGTTTACGAAAGAACTCGGCTTACGGCGGAATTAATAGCTTTGGTGGCGCTGGAAGCGCTATGGGGCGACAGACAATACAGGCGATCACGCAGCCCAACTCATTAGTGCATTCAATACAGATAAGCAATTAATGCACATCGCATTGGAGCGAATTCTATCAACGCGAGCTCAGACGACGATCTAAGGAAACTCAGCGCTATGCTCATTCGCGCCTCTCCGGCCTCGGCCTGAATCATCAACGTCTTCTGCCGTATGTCAGACAGAGTTCTTTCACCATCGATCGAAGGGTAAGACCTCGGTGAATATGGCGCCGATGCGGCATATTGGTGAGCTGTTCCTCAAACATCTGAATTACGTATCCGCGACCAGTCGTTCCTGTGGGCGGGCGGGACAACACCGCGCGTGCGAATCATGATCTTGGTTCCGTCCATTTTGGCGTCGAAAGCCTCAATGTCGAATTTCCATCGGCATTCAATGACACCGAGCAGAATTTCGATGAACGTATCGAGTTCCTCGGGCAAAGCCGCCGATCCTCGGCTATTGCTAACATATTCCTCGGCACTGCCGCGCCGTAGAGGTCGCGACTCGCCTTGCTGGTCTGGCCGTGAAGCCTCGAATGGGCAATGCGGAGGTTCTGGAAACCCTCTATCCGCTCTTCCTGAAACACGGCCGGCCAGAGTTCATCAGATCAGACAATGGTCCTGAGTTCATTGCAGAGAACTTCCAGGCCTGGCTTACCAAGGGCGGGATCAAGCCTATCCGTATCTATCCGGGGAGCCCTTGGGAAAACGGATACAAAGAGCGCTTCAACGGCACCCTCCGCAGGGAAATTCTCAATGCCGAGTGGTTTACTTCAATCAAACAGGCTCAAATCGTCATCGAAACCTGGCTGAAACAGTACAATCACATCCGCCCAAATCCGGCTCTGAACATGCGTCCACCAGTGCCAGAAACTCTATCAGGAAATGGCACATAGGATTGGGGCTTTACACCAGGTGACAGCCCATACACGCCTTCTGACAATAACTCCATATACACGGTAGTATAAGATATTGTGCTAACGTCATACGTAAATTATAATAGCGTTAATTGAAACGCTAGTACGAACACAGCAAACGATCATTTTTTTGGTGTATATAAAATTAGAGGAGTAGAATGAAAATCGAAGAAAAGCTCACCAAGATGGGTATCGAATTACCAAATCTTGAGGATCTATACCGAGCTAATAAGTCAGGGGCTAAGTATGTGTCGCATCATGCAATAGGCAGCGTTCTCTACCTTTCAGGTTGTACACCAACAAAGGATGGGAAGCCGTTTCTTCCTGGTTTATTAGGCAAAGATTTAAGTGTTGAAGAGGGCTATGCAGCAGCCCGCCATACTATGATCTGTTATTTGGGCATGATTAAATATGTACTTGGAGATTTAGACAGAGTTAAAACTTTTTTGCATATGGTAGGATATGTGAATTCCAGCGAAGGCTTCTCAGAACAACCCCGTGTCGTGAATGGAGCAGTCGATCTCTTAGTAGAAGTATACGGTAATCGTGGAATGCCAACACGCGCCGCAATAGGGTGCCGTGGTCTTGCATCGAACCATTCAGTTGAATTGATACTTACCCTTGAATTTGACGGTAAAAAAACCTCTGAACCATTAGCTCGAGATAAATTTAATAATTAATTTCATATTATTATTTATTAAGGAAAACTCCTAATACTCCTTATGACTGTGTATATTACGGTTCAACGGTGTGGATCAAGCGGCAATCAGCTTGTTGGGCGTGCTTGCCGACAGGCGAGTAACACAGGTGTGAGCTTCCGGCTAGAGCGCCGTGCCAATTGAAGCTGTTTTGTACCCGATCCCTGGAATTGTGGTCAGTCACTTGGTGGCTGCAACGCAGAATAATTTGCAGGCCTCCGCAAGGGAAAAGCTGCTGTTATCCGTTTAGCCAAGTAAATTTTTTGCAGCCTCAGGAGCCTCGGGCATCTTGTCGGCGTAATAGGTTTTATTGACAACACACCAGCCATCGTCGGTTTTCAGAAGGCTGAGATAGTCTGTAAACCATACACCGAAAACATAGTCTGTTATCTTGAGGACCGCCTGTGCTTCGGTCTGATCCAAGACTTCGAAACGCACATCGTGGGGATCACCCTTGTCGGCCGGCGTTGGCATGAGCGTGACAAACTGACAGAAGTTTTCCCTGTCAAACCATAGAACGCTTTGCCTTCCATAACGCCCTGGAGCCTTGCCTCGGGATGAAACGCCTTGCGGATCAATTCAGGGTCGCCCCGATACATACCGTTGTAATAATTGTCCACGATGCTTTCGAATTGCTCCTTTGTACTCATATGACGTCTCCTTTAGCTGTGAGAAATAACGCGCGAAATATTCTCGGAGATAAATTCTATAGGACGGAATTAATGCGGTCGAGACTAGCAAAATCAAGCAATGTCATCGCGCTGTGCGAATCTTGCGCAAGAAGGAATCGTCGCATAATATTAATCTATTCAACTACTGTCTCACACTTGGAGCAATATCAAGGTCTGAGTTGCGGCTCGATTATTGCCATGACAACCGAAATCGCTCCAAGTAATTTTAAATTGGGTTTCAGAGTTGGCTGTAAGGCTGGCGCTACCCAACGAATTTGCCGGAGGAACTTTCAACCATGTATGTCGGCCAATCGATCAAGCGTCGCGAAGACGACAGGTTTTTGACTGGCTCCAGCAAGTATGTGGACGACGTATTCTTGTCGGAGAATATTGCCCATGCGGCGTATGTGCGAAGCCCGCATCCGCACGCAAAAATTACCAGCATTGTGACCGAACGTGCCCAGGCCATGCCGGGTGTGTTGGCCGTGCTGACAGGCAAGGATTGGACAGACGCGGGCTATGGCGAAGCCGAAAGCGTATGGCCGGTTAAAGATATGAGCGGCGAGCCGTCGCGCACGGTCAACCGTCCCTTCCTGGCGATCGACGGAGTGGTGCGCTATGTCGGCGAATGTGTCGCCATGGTCGTCGCTGAGGATCTTTATAGCGCCCTCGATGCCGCGGAAGCGGTCGAGATCGAGTATGAAGCGCTGCCCGCCAACGTGGTGACGGCCAAGGCGCTCGATGCCGACACCCCGCTCGTCCATCCGGAGTTCGGAACCAACATGGTGTTGGAAACCACGCACGGCGATAAGGACGCGACCGACGCGGCGTTCGCCAA
>JAPYQV010000610.1 GCA_029937205.1 Alphaproteobacteria bacterium | reverse complement strand
CCACGGTTTTCATGTGACCATAGGAGCGATATTCCTCGGCGTGTGCCTGTGGCGCGCCATGAAAGGCCACTTCAAAGCGGAACAGCATATCGGCTTCGAGGCCGCCGCCTGGTATTGGCATTTTGTCGATGTGGTCTGGCTGTTCCTCTTTATCTGGGTCTATTGGTGGGGCGGCGCCTAGGCGCGCGCTGCCTGCCGCAGCCGCAATAGCCGCGATAGCGGCATGCGGTACAGAAAACGGCGCCCGCAGCCCCCTGAATTGGGCTCGCGGGCGTTGCCTTGTTGGCATATGTTAGATTCTATCCACTCGATCAGAAATCACTAAGGGAATTGCGTGCGCATGGCAGAAGCGCCACTTGTCCCCGTCTCCGTGTTTCGCGCCGGTCTTTTGTGCCGTTGCCCCAAATGCGGCAAGGGCCGGCTTTATTCGGGCTATCTGAAAATCGTCGAGAAGTGCGCCCATTGTGGCCTTGAACTCCGCAAGCACGGCGCCGACGATGGCCCGGCGGTATTTGTCGTTCTCTTTGTCGGCGCCATTATCGTCGGCCTCGCACTTTGGGTCGAAACTTCCTATCAGCCGCCCTATTGGGTCCATCTCGTTATTTGGGCGCCGGCGATACTCGGTGGGTGCCTGGGCGCCCTCAGGCCGGCCAAAGCGCTGATGATCGCCCAGCAGTTCAAGCACAAGGTTCTAGATTTTGACGAAGAATCCTAATACGACCGTGCCGCGCGCCAGGCGATGGGTGATATTTGTCGCCATCCCCGGAATATTGATATTACTGGCGCTCGGCTCCTGGCAAGTGCAGCGCATGATGTGGAAAAACGATACCAACGCGTTCCGCCAGGCACGCGCCCAATCCGAAGCCATTGCGCTGCCGGCCGACGTCGAGGATATCGACGCCATGCTGTTTCGCCCGGTCTGGCTGGAAGGCCAATTTCAGCACGAAAAAGAGCTGTTTTTGGCAGCGCGATCCTATCGTTCGAATCCCGGCTATCAAGTCATTACGCCATTCGAGCGCACCGACGGCACGGTCATTTTGGTCAATCGTGGCTGGATACCGCTCGATCGAAGGGACCCGGCATCGCGCGCCGAGGGTCAAATTGAAGGGATGGTCCGCATTGAGGGGCTGCTCAACACCAGCGTTGAGCCCGGCTGGATGACTCCCGACAACGTGCCGGATGAAAATTTCTGGTATTGGCTCGATATGCCGTCGCTCTCCGCCCAGGCTGGTATTGCGGCGCGCGACTATTTGGTCGACGCCGGGCCGGCAACCAATCCGGGCGGCTATCCGATCGGCGGCCAAACAATACTCGAGCTCAGAAACTCCCATGTGCAATATGTCGTGACCTGGTTCGCGTTTGCGCTCACGCTCGGCGTCATCACCATTCTCATGCTGCGCGGCGCGCGGCGGCGGGCGCAGCAGTCGGGCGCGGACACAGATTCATGAGCACTCACTACCACGAGCTTGAGCAGCGCTTCCGGCGCATGGCCAATCTCGGCGGTGCGGCCGCTGTGTTGCAATGGGACTGGGCTGCCGTCATGCCGACCGGCGGCGCCGCGGCGCGCACCGCTCAGCTTACCGAGCTCGATCTCATCCAACATGAATGCATGGCCGACCCGAAAATGGCCAATCTGGTCGACACGGCGGAAGCCACGCGGGACGATTTGGAACCGTGGCAAAATGCCAACC
>JAPYQV010000096.1 GCA_029937205.1 Alphaproteobacteria bacterium | reverse complement strand
AGGTGGCGACGGCAATCAAACTGGCGCGCGCCGGATTGCGTGAGATCGAAAAGCCGATCGGCTGCTATCTCTTTTCCGGCCCGACCGGTGTCGGCAAAACCGAAGTGGCGCGCCAATTGTCGCACACCATGGCAATCGAGCTGATCCGCTTCGATATGAGCGAATATATGGAGCGCCATTCGATCTCGCGCCTGATCGGCGCGCCGCCGGGATATGTCGGCTTCGATCAGGGCGGTCTCTTGACCGATGCGGTCGATCAAAATCCCCACGCCGTGCTGCTGCTTGACGAGATCGAGAAGGCCCATCCCGACCTGTTCAACGTGCTGCTGCAGGTGATGGATTACGGCAAGCTCACCGATCACAATGGCAAGTCGGTGGATTTCCGCAACGTCATCCTCATCATGACGACCAATGCGGGTGCGGCGGATCTGGTCAAGCCGGCCATCGGCTTTGAGAGCGGCGAACGCACGGGCGACGATGACGAGGCGATCAAGCGCATGTTCACGCCCGAGTTCCGCAACCGGCTCGACGCGGTGATCAGCTTTAACAGCCTGCCCACTGACATCATGGCGCGGGTGGTCGATAAGTTTGTCATGCAGCTCGAGGATCAGCTCGCCGAGCGCGGCGTCGAAATCGAGCTCAGCCAGGCGGCCAAAAACTGGCTCGCCAAGAAGGGCCACGATCCGGCCTTCGGCGCCCGACCGCTCGCCCGCACCATTCAGGAATATGTCAAAAAGCCGCTCGCCGACGAGTTGCTGTTCGGCAAGCTGATCGATGGCGGGCGCGTGCAGGTCGAACTGGAGAAGGGCGAACTCAGCTTCAGCTTTCCCGACCCGGAAACGCCGAAAAAACCGCCCGGCAAGAAAAAAGGCGGGCCTAAAAAAGTCGACGAACTGGTTCGCTGAGAGGCGCCGCCACGGAAAGCGACAGGGAGTATTTTGTGTCTTATTCCTTTCTTGACGGCATACGGGTCCTCGATCTCAGCCAGTATGTCCCCGGCCCTTATGCCACGCTGTTGCTCGCCGATATGGGCGCCGAGGTGGTGCGCATCGAGCCGCCCGGCGGCGAGCCCATGCGGCGTTTCGGCCCGCCTGACGCGGACGGTATCTCGGCCTGGTACAAGGTGGTCAACGGCTCGAAGACTGTGCTTGAGATCGATCTCAAGAGCGCTGCCGGCAAGGATGAACTGGCGCAACTGATTGGCGGCGCCGATGCGATGCTCGAATCCTACCGCCCCGGCGTCATGGATCGCCTCGGCTTTGGCGAGGCGCGTATCCGGGCGCTCAATCCCCGCTTGGTTTATTGCGCCCTCTCCGGCTGGGGGCAAACCGGCCCCTACCGCCTCCGTGCCGGGCATGATCTCAACTATATGGCGCTGATGGGCGGGCTGGTTACCTCGGGCAGCCGCGCCGCACCGGGGATGACTTTTCCCCAGGTCGCGGACTATTCGAGCGGCATTCAGGCGGCGCTGGCCATTGTGGGCGGCCTGATGGGGCGTGATAAGCCGCGCGGCAGCGGCAAGGGCTGCTTTATTGATACCAGCATCGCCGAGGCGGTGGTGCCGTGGCAGATGTGGACCCTGACCGGCATGGTCCGGCCCGAATTCGATACTGGGCGGACTGGGAATTATCTCAATGGCGGCACCGCGTTCTATAATATTTACCGCACCAAGGATGGCCGCTTCATGACCCTGGGCGCGGTTGAGGATAAATTTTGGCAGGCCTTTTGCGACACGGTCGGGCGTCCCGAGTGGCGCGCACGCCAATGGGAGAAAATGCCGCAGGACGACTTGATCGCCGAAGTCGGCGCGGTGATGGAAGAGAAGACAATGGCCGAGTGGGAGGCGCAATTCGCCGACGTGGATTGCTGCTTCGAGCGCGTTTATGAGATGGCCGAGATGGCCGAACACCCCCATATCCAGGCGCGCGGCATGGTGAAGCGCCATGATGAAGGTCCGGACCCGTTCTTCGAAGTGCGCCACCCGGCCTGGGTCGACGGCAAGCCGCCCGACGGCCGGGCGCCGGTGCGCTTCCGCGAAGCGGCGGACATCATCGCCGAATGGACGTGAGCTTTACGGTCAAACCTTCCGGCGCCGCGCTCGGGGCGGAAGTCCTCGACCTTGATCTGGCCGCGCCGCTTGGCGAGGACGACAGCGCGGCGCTGCGCAAGGCATTGTTGCAGCATATTCTTCTGGTCTTTCCCGGACAGAATTTGACGCCGGCCCAAGCGGCCCAATTCTGCCGCAACTTCGGCCCCATCACGCGCCATATTCTCGATCAGTTTTACCATCCCGAGGAAGCCGACCTGTGCATCATTTCCAACGTGGTGGAGAGCGGCAAGGGCCGCACCACGGCACGCATGGCCGGCAGCTATTGGCACTCTGACCTGTCCTATCTGGCCGAGCCGGTCGATGCCTCGATGCTGTATGCCATCGAAGTACCCCAGAGCGGCGGCGACACCCTATTTGCTAATATGTACGACGTTTTCGAAACCCTGCCCGAGGCAGTGCAAACGCGCCTGCGCGGGCTGAAAGCGGTGCATAATCTGATGAGCGGCTTGGGCTCGGATGCCAAAGTCACGCTCACGGATGCGCAACGCCTCAAGGTGCCGGTCGCCATCCATCCGGTGGTACGCCGCCACCCCGAAACGGGGCGCGACGCGCTGTACGTCAATCCGGGCTTCACCCGGCGCATCGAGGGTATGGACGCAGCGGATGGTGAGGTGTTGCTGCAGGAGCTCTACGACCACGCGGCGCAAGAGCGCTTCACCTATCGCCACCAATGGCGGCCGGGCGACCTCACCTTGTTCGATGGCCGCGCCTCCATGCATACGGCGACCGGCGGCTACACCAGCACCGAGCGCCGCACACTGTGGCGTGCGTTCATCGGTGGGCGCTACGCCGCTTAACGATTAAGGGAAATTCAAATGTCCGAGCGCCCGCCACATTACGCCCCCAAGGGCATAAGCGATTCCGCCGCCTATGCGCTGGTGAAGTTCTTCAGAGTGTTCGCCGATTTATTTTTCCGCAAACGCTATGGCCATCGCGCCGTTGTGCTCGAGACGGTTGCGGCCGTGCCCGGCATGGTGGGCGGTTTCCTGCAGCACCTGAAAGCATTGCGCCATATTCGCGACGATCAAGGCTGGATCAAAGAGCTGCTCGACGAGGCGGTCAATGAGCGCATGCACTTGATGATTTTCGTTGAAATTTCGCGCCCGACCCCATTCGAACGCATTCTCATCATGCTCACCCAGGCGTTCTTCTACAATTTTTACTTCTTCCTGTATCTTCTGTTTTCCAAAACCGCGCATCGTTTTGTCGGCTATCTCGAGGAGGAAGCCGTTTCCAGTTACACCCATTATCTCGAAGAAATTGATGCCGGGCGGTTGGAAAACACGGCGGCACCAGCCATCGCCATCAATTACTGGCAATCAGAATTGCCGCAAGACGCCCGCCTGCGGAACGTCGTGCTCATTGTCCGCGAAGATGAAGCCCGCCACCGCGACACAAATCATAAGTTTGCCAATGACCTTGCCGGCATTCCCCAATCAAAGCCCAGACCTCTAGTTCGCGAATAGGGCTCATCAATAAATTTCGTATGTCGCCGTAATTTCAGTCTTCCAATCCAAGCGCCGCGCGCACCGCTTCGGCGCGCCGTCCCTTGAGGCCGGCGGTGCGGCCTTCTTCGTAGGCCTGGTCGACCGGGATGCCGCTGCGCGCGCGGTAGAGCGCCCACATAGAACCGGCCCGGTTGGCGAACACGCCGTGGAACAGGAGGGGGAGGTTTTCTTCGTCCTCGACGATGCGTTTGAAGGCGGCGATCTCATCTTCCGACGGAATGGCATAGCCCATGGGAATATTGAAATAGCGCATGCCGCGTGCCTCGACATCGAGCCGTTCCTTCTCCGCCCCTTCCTCGGGCACGCGGAGATCGAGGATCGAGGTGAAGCCCAACTCGGCCAGGCGCCCGTAGGCGCTCTCGCGGATTTCGCCGCTCGAGGCAATCGCCGGAGTGCGCCGATCGTAATGTTCCACCAGGCTGCCGAGGGCGTCGGCAAAGGGCGCTTCGCCCGAGGATTTGCCCGGTATGAGAAAAGCGAAAGCGATCACCGCAGCGCCCAGGGTGATCAGCCGGAAGCGCTTCGGATAGGCACGGATAAAGGCGTTCAGGGAGAAGCGCCGCTTGTCACCGGCTCTCACGGCTCGCCCTTACGGAACGGGCTGTGCGCGCCCAGGGCCTCGATTTCCCAATCCACTTGCCGTGTTTCGCGCTCGAGATATTCCTCAATGGCGCCGCGAAATGACGCGTTGGCGATCCAGTGGGCGCTGTAGGTCGGACACGGGAGGTAACCGCGCACCAGCTTGTGCTCGCCCTGCGCGCCCGCTTCCACACGGCTCAGCCCGTGCGCCAGGGCATAGTCGATGGCCTGGTAATAGCACACCTCGAAATGAAGAAACTTGTGGTATTCGATGGCGCCCCAATTGCGGCCATAGAGCGTATCGTCGCTTTTCAGGTTGAGCGCGCCGGCGATCGGACGGCCGTTAATCTCCGCCATGATCAATACCACTTGCTCGCCCATGCTTTGGCTCAACAGGCTGAAGAATTCGCGCGTGAGATACGGCACGCCCCATTTGCGGCTGCCGATTTCCTGATAGAAGTGGAAGAAGGCGTCCCAGTGGCGCTCCATGATATCGTCGCCCGAAAGCGCCTGAACCGTAAGCCCCTCGGCCACCAGAGCCTCGCGCCTCTCGCGACGAATTTGTTTGCGCTTGCGCGACGCCAGGGAATCGAGAAAGCCGTCAAAATTCTGGTAACCATCGTCCTGCCAATGAAACTGTACGCCGGAGCGCAGGAGGAGGCCGGCGTCCTGCATGAGATGGGCCTGCGCCGGGTCGGGAAAAGTGATGTGGAGCGACGAGGCATCGACCTGCTCGCAGCGTTGAACGCAGGCGGACAGGAGCGCGGACGCCAGCGTTTCGCGCTGTTCTTCGCTGGCCGATGGGTCGGGGCGTAGGAGCAGGCGCGGACCGGTTGCCGGGGTAAACGGCACCGAGACCTGCATCTTCGGGTAATAGCGCCCGCCGGCGCGCTCGAAGGCATCCGCCCAGCCATGGTCGAAAACATACTCGCCGTGCGAATGGTTTTTAAGATACATGGGAACAGCCCCGAGAACGGCGCCGTCCGGCGCTTTCAGAACCACATGCTGGCCGAGCCAACCGGTCTCGGCGGTGGCCGAGCCGCTTTCTTCCAGGGCGCTCAAGAAGGCGTGGCGGGTGAATGGGTGGCCGCCCTGAACGCATGCGTCCCAGTCCGCCGCCGCGACATCGCCAATCGATGTCAAGATATGCGCTTCCAGTTCGGGCCCGGCGCCGGTTTGCTCAGCTGGCGGGGTTGTGTTCATGCGCTATGAATCGAGTTTGAGCCCCGAAGCCGCCAGGTCGCGCAGATCCGTTTTCACATGGATCAGCGCCGGGCCGCCATGGGCAAGTGCGGCGTCCAAGGCGGGCGCGAACTGCGCGGTTTTATCGACGCTCCACGCCGACACCCCCCAGGCACGCGCGACAGCGGCGAAGTCCGGGCTTTTTAAATTTACGCCATACTGGTTTTCGCCGCCGAAACGCCGCACCTGGTGCATGGCGATGGTGCCGTAGGCGCTGTTGTCGAAAACGATCACCTTGATCGGCAGGTTTTGCTCGACCGCCGTAACCAGCTCCTGCCCGGTCATCAGAAAGCCGCCATCGCCGACCAAGGAGACCACCGTCTTGCCCGGCCGGGCGAGTTGCACGCCGAGTGCGCCGGGGACCGAAAACCCCATGGCACCGGCAGCCGGGCCGGCCTGCGCCTGGCGGTGGCGGAAGGGCAAAAAGCGGTGCAGCCAGGTGGCGAAATTGCCGGCGTCGTTGGTGACGGTGCAGTCTTCGGGAAGGGCACCGGCGAGCACCCGCATGACCTCGTCCATGTCCACATCGCCAAGCGCCTTGCCCGGCGCGCCCTCGCGCCAGGTTTCGTAATTGGCACGCTGGGCTTGCCGCCAGGCCAGGCGTTGCGCCGGCGGCGGCGTTGTCAGGGCGGCGCTCAGCGCCTCCAGAGTGGCGCCGCAATCGGATTTAAGCGCGATGTCCGACGCGTTGACATCGAGCACGGCGCGGTCGGTAAATATGTGGATCAATTTTTGCTCGCGACTGACCAGTTCAAAATCCATCGTCGTCGCGGCGTCGAGGCGGGTGCCGGCGGCGATGACAAGATCGACATCCGCCCACATCTCTTTTTGATAGGGTGCCAGCACCAGGCCGAAATGGCCGAGGCAGGCGGGATGCTCGGTGGAGATCACGCCCTGGCGCCGGAAGGCGGCGCAGAGGCCGGCGCCCGAGGCCTCGAGAAACGATTCCAGCGCCGCGTTGGCGGCTTCGAAATTGACCATTTCGCCACCGATCACCACGGGATGCTTGGACTGATTGATCATCTCGGCGGCGCGCGCGATGGCCTCGGGGTCGGGCTCGAAAGCGGGCCGGGGGGTCGGCGCCGGGATCTGCGTATCCTCAGTTTCGCTGGTGGTGACGTTCTCCGGCAGAACCACAATCACCGGACCGGGCCGGCCGTCGACAGCGATGGCCAGAGCGCGCTGGGTGATATCCGCCACCTCGCCGGCGGTGAAGGCCTGCAGCACGCCCTTGGAGAGCGGGCCGAACATGATGTGGTAATCGACCTCCTGAAAGGCCTCGCGGCCGAGCTGGTGGGTCGGCACCTGGCCGATAAAAAGCACCAGCGGCGTCGAATCCTGACGCGCCGTATGCACGCCGATGGCGGCGTTGGTGGCGCCCGGTCCGCGCGACACAAAGGCGATGCCGGGCTTGTTGGTCATGCGGGCATGGGCGGTGGCGGCAAAACTGGCACCCGATTCGTGCCGATTGACGATCAGGCGGATCTTATTCTGGTTTTCGCGCAGGGATTCGATCACGCCGAGATATGATTCGCCGGGCAGGCAAAATACCGTATCGACGCCATGGCCGATCAATGTTTCGACGAGCGCGCGCCCGCCGGTAAAGCTGTCGGTCATGTTTTTTTCTTTCCCTGCTCAGTCAATTTCCCACACCGATTCAACTTCCACCGCGCAATTGAGCGGCAGCGCCGTCACACCGACGGCGGCGCGGGCATGCTTGCCCAAATTGCCGAAGATTTCGCCGACGAGCTCGGAAGCACCGTTGCCAACACCCGGCTGGCCGGTGAAATCGGGCGCACTGGCGACATAAATACGCAACGAGACGCAGCGTGTAATCCGGTCGAGATTACCGCCACAGGCATTTTTCAAATGGGCCAGGGTGTTGAGCGCTGCATTGCGCGCCGCCGCTTTGCCCGCCTCCGGGCTCAGATCGGCGCCGACTTTGCCGGTTGAGGATCGATCCTCGCCGAGAAACGAGACCTGGCCGGATATAAAGATAAGGTTTCCGGTTTGGACGTAGGGGACATAGGCCGCTACCGGGGCCGGCGGCGACGGCAATTCGATCGCCAGTTCGGCCAGGCGCGCCTCTATTCGTCCGGACATGATATTTTCTCCCCGCTATAAATTGGCTGCGCTGCATGCGCCGCCGGGAGAATAGCTTTTCACGCCCGTCCACGCCACACATCAGGACGCCATAAACGAATGACGGGGCGCCGAAGCGCCCCGCCAGGATTCGTCAGGGTGCGCGGGCGGGCCGCGCGATCGGGGCTAGTCCGATTCGCCAAAATGCGGCCCGAGCAATAGGGATTGGCCGTTGCGCGTGCGTTCGCGCGAATTCTTATGCTTCTTCTTGTACATCGCCTGGTCGGCTCGGTTGATCAGGCTTTCGCCGTCGTCATTGCGGTCGAATTTGGCGATGCCGACGCTGCCGCGCACCGGAATGGCGGCGCCGCCGAAATTGACGAAATGCTCGTTCAACACATTTTCAATTTCCTCTGCCCGGGCAGTGCCGCTTTCGACACTGCATTTGGCCAGCAAAATGGCGAACTCGTCGCCGCTGATGCGGGACACGCTGTCATTCTCGCGAATCTGCAATTGCAGAAGCTGGCCGATGGTGCGCAGCACCCGGTCGCCGGCGAGATGGCCATAGACATCATTGATGGTCTTAAAATCGTCCAGGTCGATCAGGGTCAGCACGCCGGTATCGCCGTAACGCCGGGCGGCGGCCAGGGCGCGATTAAGCTCGCGGTCGAAGCCGCGCCGGTTCATCAGTCCGGTGAGTGTATTCTATCTATTTGATTTTATTAATAATATTATTGCTGTTGGTAGGTCTGTTGGTAGGTAAATGCTGTCGGTGGTGATAAGCGATTAGCGAGACAGAAATGGTATTAGCACTGGGGCGACCTGATGACAGGTATTGGCATTGGTAATTACCAGACCAGAAAACTGACTTGGTATTCCCTGCGGCACTTTGGGATTACCTGTCGCATCAGGGCAGGGAACACATACAGCGAGATTGCTGAAATGGCAGGAACCTCTGCCACATACATTGAGACACACTACAAACAC
>JAPYQV010000609.1 GCA_029937205.1 Alphaproteobacteria bacterium | reverse complement strand
ACTCAGCACTGGCCGCTTGCTGACCATGTCATGGCTAGACGGTGAGGCGTTTATGGCGGTGGTGTCGCGCCCGCAGGAAGCGCGCAACCAGATCGCGCGCAACATGTTTACCGCCTGGTACCGACCATTCTATCGCTATGGCGTGCTGCATGGTGATCCCCATCTTGGCAATTACACCATCCGCGCGGACGGCGCGGTCAACCTGCTCGATTACGGTTGTGTCCGCATCTTTCCCGCCGCCTTCATTCAAGGCGTGATCGATCTTTATCATAGTGTGCAACGTGAGGACCGGGCGCTGATGGTGCAGGCTTTCGAAGGCTGGGGGTTTCGCGACTTATCGTCAGAAATGGTCGATGCGCTGGCGCTCTGGGCCGATTATATCTATGGCCCGCTGACCGAAGATCGTGCCCGCCTGATCGACGAATCGGGCAGCGGAAAATTTGGCGGCGCCGTTGCCGCCAAAGTGCATCAGGAGGTTCGCCGCCTGGGTGGCGTGACGCCGCCGCGCGAATTTGTCCTCCTCGACCGGTCGGCCATTGGATTGGGTTCGGTTTTTCTTCATCTCAGTGCCAAATTGAACTGGCACAGAGCCTTCGAAGAGCTTATAGAGGGCTTCGAATCGGATGTTCTGACCGCCCGGCAAACGGAAATTCTGCGAGTTTCCGGCGTGCCGGAAGCGGCCTAAACAAGGCAATTTTAACCGTTTGCGATCAATGTTCGTAACAAGGGCGTGACGAAGTGACACAGCGCTCTTGGCAAACCCGGTAACGCACGGCATTGTGTGCCGCGTTTTGTTGCGGGGTTCCGAAAAGTAAGCGGAATATGAGCAAGGAAAATCCATGAAGATCGGGGTTCCGAAAGAGATTCTCCCCGGCGAGACCCGAGTTGCGGCCTCGCCGGATTCCATAAAAAAATTTAAAGCTCTTGGCGTCGAAATTCTCATCCAGTCGGGTGCGGGTGAGGCGGCTTCCATGTCAGACGAAGAGTTGGAAAGCGCCGGCGCGCGAATTGTGCCCGATGCCGCCACGCTTTATGGCGAGGCCGATATGGTGTTCAAGGTCGGCGCACCGTGTTGCAACGGCAATGGTGCGGTCGATGAGCTTGCCATGATGAAGCCCGACGCCATTCTGGTCGGCATGCTCAATCCCCTGTTCAAACGCGAACAGGCGGAGGCTTACGCCAAGCACGGCCTGACAAGTTTCGCCATGGAATTGATCCCGCGCATCAGCCGGGCGCAGAGCATGGATGTGCTGTCTTCCCAGAGTAATATTTCGGGCTACAAGGCGGTGATCGACGCGGCGGAGCAGTTCGGCAAAATTTTGCCCATGATGATGACCGCGGCAGGCACCATCGTGCCGGCGCGCGTGGTCGTGATGGGCGCCGGTGTGGCCGGCCTGCAAGCGATTGCCACGGCGCATCGTCTTGGCGCCATTGTCAGTGCCTTCGATGTACGCCCGGCGGTCAAGGAGCAAGTCGAGAGCCTGGGCGCGACATTTATCGAGGTCGAGGACACAATTGCCAAAGCGGCGGAGACGTCGGGCGGGTACGCGCGTGAAATGAACGCGGATTACCTGAAGCGCCAGGCCGAAGTGATCCACGCGACCATGAAGAAGACCGACATCTGCATCACCACGGCGCAGATTCCCGGCAAAAAAGCGCCGATCCTCATCACCGAGGCAATGGTCAAGGATATGAAG
>JAPYQV010000095.1 GCA_029937205.1 Alphaproteobacteria bacterium | reverse complement strand
CAATTGATCGGGCATGGCGTGCGCTCGACGCGGATCGACGTCCGCGCGCTGGGCAACAAATCCGAAAGCGGCACGAGTGACCGGGTGGATGTCATCCTGGTCCAGCGCTAAATCAAAGGCATCCGGATTTACCCGCGATGAATGAACTGCACCCCTTTCTGATCCGCATGAGCGCCTTCCTGGTGATCGTCGTCGCCATATGCGCCGGCCTGTTTGGTACGCTGCTCGAAGCCTTTCTCGCAAATCCGGCGCTGAACGGGGTGATCCTTGGCGTGCTCTTGATCGGCATCGTCTTCTCCTACCGCCAGGTACTGCGCCTCGCACCGGAGGCGGCGTGGCTGGCTTCCGCCCGCACCAACACGCCCGGCCAATCGGTGCAGAGCGCGCCGCGTCTGCTGGCGCCGCTTGCCACCATGATCGCGGAACGCCACGGGCGGGTGTCGCTCAGCGCCGTTTCCATGCGCAGCGTGCTCGACGGCATCGGCTCCCGGCTCGACGAAAGCCATGACCTGGCACGTTACCTGATCGGCCTCCTCATCTTTCTCGGTCTGCTCGGCACCTTCTGGGGCCTCTTACAAACCGTCACATCCGTCGGCGACGTGATCGGCGGACTGTCGGTCGGCGGCGAGGATTTGGGCTCGGCCTTCGACGACCTCAAGGGTGGCCTGGAAGCACCGCTGGCCGGTATGGGCACGGCATTCAGTTCCTCGCTCTTCGGACTGGCCGGCTCTCTGGTGCTGGGTTTTCTAGAACTGCAGGCATCGCAGGCACAGAACCGTTTTTACAACGACATCGAGGATTGGCTGTCCTCCCATACCCGTCTTTCCGGCGGCGCGCTCGCGATTGAGGGCGGCGATCAATCCGTCCCGGCCTATGTCAGCGCCTTGTTGGAACGCACCGCCGACAGTCTGGACGAACTGCAGCGCACGCTCGTCCGCGGCGAAAACAACCGCGCCTCGTCCGGCGCCAACCTGCTGTCGCTCACCGAGCGGCTGGCGACGCTCACGGATCAAATGCGGGCCGAACAGGACCTCATGGTCAAGCTGGTGGAAAACCAGATGGAAATGCGTCCGGTGTTGGAGCGCTTGGCCGAATCAGGCCGCCAACCGGTCGTGCTCGACGAGGCCAGCCGCACACATTTGCGCAACATCGATGTCTATGTGAACCGGCTGCTCGAAGAAATGGTGGCTGGCCGCGAGCAGAGCGTGAACGAACTTAGAAGCGAGTTTAAGCTGCTCGCCCGCACCATCGCGGCCGTCGCCGAAAACGAACGGCGCGACGGGCGTAAATAGCGCGGTCCGGCCGCGATGTCATACGCCTCCCGCTCGCGCCGCCGCCGCGGCCCGTCGACCGACATTTGGCCCGGTTTCGTCGATGTTCTCTCGACCCTGCTGCTGGTCATGATATTTTTGCTCGTCGTCTACATGCTGGCGCAATATTTTTTGCAGCGCTCGGTCTCCGAGCAAAGCGAGGCGTTGAGCGAGCTTGATCATCAGGTTGCGGAATTGGCTGATCTGCTGTCGCTCGAACGCCAATCCAACAGTGATATGCGAATCAACATCTCGCAGCTTTCCGCCGAACTGCAAGGTTCTTTGACAGAGCGCGACGCCCTCACCTTGGCACTCTCGCGGTCCGAGGACGAAACCGATACGCTGCGCCTGCGCCTGCGCGACATGACCTCCGAAGCGCAAACCGCCCTGGCCGAAGCAACCGACGCCAATCGCAAGGTTTCCGAAGCGCTCGTGCGGGCCGAAGCGAGCGAAGCGAAAATCACTGTCCTGCTGAGCGACATCGAACAGATGCGCCGCGATATCGAAACCCTTCGAACCGTCCGCAGCGACCTGGAAGCGGAGGTCCTTCAGCTGGCCACGGCGTTGCAGAGCAGCCAGGACGAGGCTGAGACTCTCACCACGGAATTGAAAATCAGCGACGCGGAAGCCAAGAGACTTGCCGCCACCTTGCTGCGCAGCGAAGACGAGACCAAACAACTTAGCTCGGACCTGACAATCAGTGAGGACAAGGTCAAGCAGCTCGCTGTCGCATTGCTGAGAAGCGAAGACGAGGCCATAAAACTCGCCGCCACGGTGGCAGAAAGTGAAAGCGAAAAGGCGACCCTCGATCTTGCGTTCAGCGCCGCGCGCGACCGCTCGAGCGAGCTGTTAACGCAGCTCTCCGACGAGATTGAGCGCACCGTTCTCGCCCAGAAAGAGCTCGGCGACCGCGATATCCGCCTGCGCGAACTTCAGGACCTCTATCTGCTGTCGGAAAATCAACTCGTCACCACGCGCGATTTGAGCCAACGGCAATCAGACCAGATCGGCGTGCTCAATCAGCAGGTCCTGGCGCTGCGCGTCCAGCTTTCGCGCATCGAGGCGGCGCTTGATGTCTCGGAAGCCGCCACCGCGGAGCAGGACGTGGTGATCGCCGATTTGGGACGGCGTCTCAATCTGGCCTTGGCCGCCAAAGTCGAGGAGCTGGCCGAATACCGCTCGGAATTTTTCGGTCGCCTGCGCCAGGTCTTGGCCGGCCGCCAGGGCTTTACCATCATCGGCGACCGCTTTGTCTTCCAATCGGAAGTGCTGTTCGGTTCGGGCTCGGCTGAACTGGGGACTGCCGGCAAAGAGGGCCTGCGCACTTTCGCCAATGTGCTGAAAGACGTCATGAAGCGCATCCCGGAGGATTTGCCGTGGATCCTGCAGGTCGATGGCCATACCGACCGCATCCCCATCCAGACGCCGCGCTTCCCGTCCAATTGGGAGCTGTCCGCCGGGCGCGCCATTGAGGTTGTCAATTATCTCGCCAGCCAAGGTATCCCGCCATCGCGCCTGAGCGCCACCGGGTACGGCGAATTTCAACCGATCGATAGGCGTGACGACGAGATCGCCTACCGCCGCAACCGCCGGATCGAGCTTAAGCTCACTCAGCGCTGAGCGGCGCGCCGTTCTCTGGACTCTCGAACTGAAGTGCCGCCAAGCGCGCATAGAGGCCGTCTTCGGTGACCAGGGAATCATGGGTCCCTTCGGCGACGACACGGCCTTGCTCCATCACGACGATTCGGTCAGCCTTTTGGACGGTGGCGAGGCGATGGGCAATAACCAAAGTGGTGCGACCCGCCATCAGGGTTTCGAGCGCCTCCTGCACGGCACGCTCACTTTCGGCGTCCAGCGCGCTGGTCGCCTCATCAAGTAGCAGAATCGCCGGATTGCGCAGGATCGCCCGGGCAATCGCCAGGCGCTGCTTCTGGCCGCCGGAAAGGCGCATACCCTTTTCGCCGAGGAAAGTGGCGAAGCCCTCCGGCAGCGCATCCAGGAAGGCCTCGGCGCCGGCCGCACGCGCTGCCGCACGAACCGCCTGATTGTCCGCGTCGGGCCGTCCGAAACGGATATTTTCCCACGCGTCGGCGGCGAAAATGACCGGTTCTTGCGGCACCAAACCAAAGCGTGTGCGCGCGTCTTCAGGCCGAACGCGGCGCAAATCCATGCCGTCGACCTGAACGTCTCCCTGATCGGGATCGTAAAAGCGCAGCAACAGATTGAAGACGGTTGTCTTGCCCGCACCGGACGGCCCGACCAACGCCACATGCTCGCCCGGGGCGACAGTCAGCGTGTAGGCGTCCAGCGCCGGCTCGTCCGGTCGAGAGGGATATCTGAAGGTGACCTGCTGCAAAGCAACGGCGCCTTTCGGCGGTTCCGGCAAGGCATCCGGATGTTCCGGCGCGGCGATGTCGGATTCCTCGCGCAGCAGCTCGACCAGGCGCTCCGCCGCGCCCGCCGCATGTTGCAGATCGCCGTAAACCTCGCTCAGCGAGCCGACCGATCCGGCAACCACGACGGCAAAAAACAGGAACGCGGAAAGTTCTCCCCCGCTCAGCCGGCCATCGAGCACGTCATGCCCGCCGAGCCACAGCACGAAGGCGATGCCGCTGAAGACGAACAATATGACGAAGGCGGTGAGGACAGCGCGCGCGCGCACGCGCGAGAGGGCACTGCGAAATGCGCTGTCCACTTTTTCGCCGAAGCGGGACTCGATGTTGCCTTCCTGGCCAAACGCCTGGACGGTATGGATGGCGTTCAAAGCCTCCTCCGCGTGACCGCCGAGGTCGGCAATGCGATCCTGACTGAGGCGGGAACGCTGGCGCACCCGCCTGCCGAGAACAATGATCGGTACCACCACCACGGGCACCAGGATAAACACCAAGCCAGTCAATCTCGGGCTGGTGATGAACAGCATCACAATGCCGCCGGTCAACAGCAATAGATTGCGCAGGGCAGAAGACGCCTGGCTGCCGATGACGGTTTGCAGCAAGGTGGTATCGGTGGTGATTCGGGACAGCAGCTCGCCGGTTTTGTTGACCTCAAAAAAGACCGGGCTGAGGCGTAATATTCGCGCCATTATGGCCCGGCGGATATCGGCCACCACGCGCTCTCCGAGCCAGGAAACGCAATAAAAACGCGAGAACGTGCTGGCCGCGAGCAGTACCACCATGCCGACCAAATAGAGCAGCGCCGTGTTCAGCAGGTGAATATTGTCGCCGCCGAGCCCTTCATCGATGAGCCGCCGGAGGCCGACACCCATGGCCAACACCGAGGCAGCGGAAACCGTCAACGCCACCACTGCGCCCGCGACCATCGCCGGGTACGGCCCGACATAACGCAACAACGGGCGTATCTGTCGGATTTTCTTGCTTTTATCCCGATCGCCGCGAGATGCGCGCTGCCCGCCGCCGGGGCCGAATATGCTCATACACCGCCAATTATTAGAACAGTTTCACAATGGGAAACACAGTGGGAAACACAGTGTGACACACTGGGAATTGGGTATAACAGTCACGCCACGGCGGGCCAACAACAACAGGACTTGCCAGAAAACGGCCTTGGATATATATAAGCGCCCTCATCGAAGGGCCGAGGCCATGAAAAAAGAAATCCATCCCGACTATCACGATATCACTGTCGTGCGCACCGACGGCAGCACATTCCAGACCCGCTCGACCTGGGGCAAAGAGGGCGACACCATGACCCTCGACGTCGACCCCTTGTCGCACCCGGTATGGACCGGCGGCGACCAGCGCTTGGTCGATACCGCCGGCCAGGTCTCGCGCTTCAACAAGCGCTTCGCCGACTTCGGCATCAAATAAGCCGCCCGATCCTAATTTAAGCGAATTTTACCTCGCCTTGGCTGGCGAGACCGCCTTTGTCGTCTGCCGCCCAAACAGCGGTGTTTGCCCCCGCTTCACCGGGTGCGGCGCCGAGCATCATGGCGTGGGTATCGAACAGAGGCGCCAGGGCACGGAATGAGAATTCCGCGATTTCAGCTTCCGGGCGGCTGCGCCGGCAGAGGTCGACCATCAATGTGGCGATCAGCGGGCCATGCACCACCAGCCCCGGATAGCCTTCCTCGCGCAGACAATATTCTCGGTCATAATGAATACGGTGCGGATTAAACGTCTGCGCCGAGTAGCGGAACAGCAATACTGGATCAGGCTGCAGGTCGCGCCGCCAAACCGCCTCTACCGGCGCCGGGCGCGGCGCCGGCGGCGCCTCACCTGGCTTTGCCGCTTCCCGGTAAACGATATTCTGTTCCTCTTCGATGACCACTTCATCCGCGCCATTCAAGATCGTGTGGCGAAGATTGATGAATAGCAGTTCGCCGCTTTTGCCGCTCTTGGGCGTGATGTTCTCGATTTCCGAGCATTTACGCGCCGTGTCGCCGACCCGCAGCGGTGCCAGAAATCTGATCCGGCTACCGGCCCACATGCGGCGCGGCAATGCCGAGGGCGGCATCAGCGCCGGCTGTTCCGGGTGGCCATCCAGGCCGAGCTTGGATTGCCTTGTGCCATCGCGGAAATACATCCAGTGCCAGCACGGCGGTAACGGATCGCCGTTCCGCGGCGCTGGGTCGTCGCGATCGAGCGTCGCACTCATGCCGGCCAGCAAAACAGCATCGATGCGATCACTTTGCTCGCGCGATTTTCCCACCCAACTTTCTAATTCTTCCAGATCATCGCTCACTGCGGTCTCCTCCACTCTATCCGGCGTCCGCGAATTCGGCGCGGACCGCGTCGGTATGTTCGCCCAACGCCGGCACCGGGCCAAGTCCGCCGCTATCGCTGGCGAATTGTGCCGGCGGGGCGATGATCTCCACCGGACCGGTTGGGCTCGCCACGGTCAAACGGCGCAATTGCGCGTGGCTGGCCAAATCGGCCACCTCGTTGAGACGGCCGAAAGCAATGCCGGCCTCGAACAGAAGCGCGCTCAGCGATTCCGCGTCATGCGGCGCGAACACGGCGGCGATCAGCGCATCCATCTCGCCGCGATTGGCGACTCTGAGCGCATTGCTGCAAAAACGCGAATCCTCCGCCAAAGCCGCATCGCCAAGCACTTGGTCGCAAAAGCGCGCCCATTCGCGCTCATTTTGAATGGCGATAACGATGCGCCCGCCGATGCCCACCGGATAGGCGCCGTAGGGCGCGATCATGGCGTGGCTGAGGCCGCTCCGCTTCGGTGCGCCGGTGCCATGCAGATGATGCATCAGCGGCACGTTCATCCAATCGGCCATGCCATCGAACAACGAAATCGCGATACCGTCGCCTGCGCCGCTTTGGCCGCGCGCATAGAGCGCTTCCAGAATGGCGCCATGGGCATTGAGCCCGGCGCCGATATCGCAGGCCGAGACGCCGACCCGCGCCGGTTCATCGGGGGTGCCGGTTACTGCCGCGATGCCGGCCTCGCACTGCACGAGAAAATCATAGGCTTTCATGTCGCGGTATGGCCCGGTCTCGCCGTAGCCGTTGATATCGCAGGTGATCAGGCGCGGATGCGCGGCGCGCAATTCGTTCGATGCAAAGCCGGCGCGCGCCGCCGCGCCCGGCGCCAAATTTTGTACGAAGACATCGGCGCGCGAAATCAGGCGATGGAGAAAGGCGGCGTCTTCGGCCTGCTTGAAATCAAGCACGACGGATTGCTTGCCACGATTGAGCCAAACAAACCACGAGCACTCGCCGTGCACATGTTTATCATAGGCGCGGGCGAAATCGCCCTCGGGGCGCTCAATCTTGATCACCCGCGCGCCGGCATCGGCCAGGCGCGCGGTGGCAAAGGGTGCCGCCACCGCCTGCTCGACGGAGACGACAAGCACATCCTGCAAGCGGGTGGCCAAAACCTATTTCCGCTCAGTAAGAGCGCGGCATGCCGAGCACATGCTGGCCGAGAAAAGCGAGAATCATGTTGGTCGATATCGGCGCGGTGCGGTAGAGGCGGGTCTCGCGAAATTTGCGCTCAACGTCATATTCCTCGGCGAAACCGAAGCCGCCGAAGGTTTGCATGCAGACATCCGCCGCTTCCCACGAAGCTTCCGACGCGAGCAGCTTGGCCATGTTGGCTTCCGCGCCGCAGGCGATGCCGGCGTCGAACATAGCGGCCGCCTTGCGCGTCATCAGGTCAGCGGCCTGGGCGTTTGCGTAAGATTTGGCGATGGGAAACTGAACCCCCTGATTGGCGCCGATCGGGCGATCGAAGACCACGCGCTCGGAAGCGTAGGCGCTGGCTTTTTCGATAAACCAGCGTGCGTCACCGAGGCATTCGCCGGAGATCAGAATGCGCTCGGCATTCATGCCGTCGAGGATATAGCGGAAGCCCTTGCCCTCCTCACCGATCAGGCTGGACGCCGGAATCTCCAGATTGTCGAAGAACAGCTCGTTGGTGGAATGATTGACCATGGTGCGGATGGGGCGGATTTCGAGGCCGTTGCCGACCGCCTTGTCGAGCTCGACGAGAAATACCGAAAGACCGTCGGAGCGCTTTTTACAGTCTTCCTTGGGCGTTGTGCGGGCGAGCAGCAGCAGGAGATCGGATTGCAGGGCGCGCGATATCCACACCTTCTGGCCGTTCACCACATAGGCGTCATTGCCCTTCTTTTCGGCGAAGGTGCGGAGCTGGGTGGTGTCGGAGCCGGTGCCGGGCTCGGTCACGCCGAACGCCTGCAGGCGTAATTCACCGCTCGCCACCCGCGGCAGGTACTTTTCCTTTTGCTCGTCCGAGCCGTGCCTGAGCACCGTGCCCATGGTGTACATCTGGGCATGGCTGGCGCCGCCATTGCAGCCCGAAGCATGGATTTCCTCGAGAATGGCCGCACCCGCGCCAACACCGAGACCGCTGCCGCCATATTGCTCGGGGATCATCGCGGCGAGGAAGCCGGCATCGGTCAATTCCTGCACGAACTCAGCCGGATATTCGCGCTCGCGGTCCTTGGCGCGCCAATATTCGCCGGGGAATTTGGCACAGAGTGCCCGCACCGGCTCGCGCAGGTCTTCGTAATTGTGCGACAGGTCGATGACCGTTTCGACGTTATTTGTCATCTATCGGTGTCTTTCACTCGACGGTAACGGAGTAAATTGGGAACAGTTTCCAGTATCCCATATCAAATACTCACTTCCTTCACATCCTTGGGGTTCAGGCGAACATTTTTTTTTAGGAATAACATCGGCGTCGCCAGAATTCGATCGTGATCCAGATCAGGCAGCATGCCAACTTTGATTCCAG
>JAPYQV010000094.1 GCA_029937205.1 Alphaproteobacteria bacterium | reverse complement strand
ATCTAAAACAGCTCGAAGAGGAATTGCGGGTGGAAGGCGGGTATATATTCACCCACACGGGCACTATTACACGATCCGATGCAAACAGCTTTTTGATTGATGAGGCCGAACATATATTGGATGGACTCACACTTTTCTCATCGTTTGCTCGTGGAGCATTTTGTTCAATGGCATTTCCATCTGGCGTAAACCGAATTGGTACAAAAATTTGGGAAAAATGGGGGACCGGTTCGGTTACACCATGGGGTTACACACCGTCTTGGTTCGACAGGATGCACGGTCAACATCTTGCTGAGGTGTTCCCCGGGTTTTGGGATAAATTTAATGATCCCACATGGAGCAATACAATTCGAGAGGTGCTCTATTGGTATTTGCGAAATAACTCCCATGGAAGTGGAGCTGGAGTAGACGGCGGACTAATATTAACTCAAGCTGCCTTAGAACGTTTATCTTACATTCTACTCAACTATTCCAAATCAGGTAACGCTGCAAGTCGAATTCGAGATTCTCTATCTTCATTGGGTATCGAGATCAAAATACCTTCAAGCTGCAAAGAATTACAATCACTTGCGAAAGAGCGGAATTGGAAAGATGGCCCTCATGCGTTGACAGCCGTCCGAAATAATTTAATTCACCCAAAACAAAGCTTCGAAAGGCCTTCATCAACCCAATATTATGAAGCTTGGAATTTAGGCCAAAATTACATTGAGCTAATGTTGCTTAAATTATTTTGCCACAAAGGTGATTATGGGAATCGATTGGCACAAAAATGGCGAGGTGAAGTTGAGCCGGTTCCATGGGCATAATCGCAAATCAGACTATCAATATTACGCCCACAGCTTAACCGACGAGAAATTCACGAAGACGGAACTAGCTTAATTTCATTCCCCCCTCACTCCGCCGCCGCCTCACCTTCCGCCGCCGCAACCTTCGCCACACACTCCTCCGCCGTCATCACATGCGCCGTCGAGAACGCCAGCGCGACCAGGGTCGTGCGGTGCAGTTCTTCGCCGGATAGCTCGCCGTAGCCGAGATCCGGGTAGGCGAGGGTGGCGGTGCAGTCGGAGAGGAAGGCGACCTTGTAGTCGTGGAACATGGCGTCGCGCGCGGTGGCGTGGCAGCAGTTTTCCGTGGTGACGCCGGTGATGATGACGATGTCGGTGTCGAGGCCCCTCAGGATGATATCCAAATCGGTGCCGAAGAAGGCGCTGTAGCGGTGTTTTTTGAGGACGATCTCGCCGGGCTCGGGGGCGATTTCGGGGTAGATTTCGATGCCCTCGGTGCCGTCCTTCAGGCCCGAGCCGTCGGCGATGGCGGGATAGATATCAGCGTAGCGCCCCATGTCGGAGCCGTCGGGGCGGTGGACGTGGGTGGTGTAAATCACATCAATTCCGCGCTCGCGGCAAAACGATATCAGCCGTTTCAGGCGCGGCAGCATATCGCGTCCGGCCGGGACTTCGAAAGCGGCGCCCTCTTTGACGAAATCATTCTCCATATCGACGACGATCAAGACCGCGCGCGCCGGATCGATGCTCTCTATCTGTTGCGGCATTTTTCCCACTCCCTCAATTTGTCGTGATGCGTTATCTCCGCGAAACTTGTTCGCGCCAGCCTACGCTTAAAATAGCGTTTCGAAAACGCCGGATCCGATTTGTCGATCCGGCCCACATGCGGCCCACATGGTTGCCGTTGCGCCGCACCTGTGGCATAGGGCGGCCATTGGGTCAGGTGACTGGAGTCGAAACATGCCGCGATTTAATAAAACTTTACCTGCATTGCTGGCGCTCGCATTTCTGCTCGGCTCGGAGCTCGCATTTTCCGCCCGCGCGGCTGACGCACCGGCCCAGGAATTCTCCGATTGGCTGGTCGAACTGCGTGCCGAGGCGCTCGAAGAGGGCATCTCGCCAGCCATTCTCGATGCGGCGCTCGACGGGGTTGAACCGATCCCGCGGGTGATTGAGCTCGACCGCTCGCAGCCCGAGGGCACGCTGACCTTTGCGCAATATATGGAGCGCGTGGTGCCGAATTCGCGCGTCGAGAAGGGGCGCAAGAAGCTGGCCGAGAATAAGGCGGCGCTCGATGCGGTTCATAAGGTCTATGGCGTGCAGCCGCGTTTCATTGTCGCGCTGTGGGGCATCGAGACCAATTTTGGCCAATATACCGGCGGCTTCTCGGTGATCGCCTCGCTCGCCACGCTGGCTTATGACGGCCGGCGCAGCGCCTATTTTCGCGGCGAACTGCTGAATGCGCTCCGAATCTTGGAGGAGGGCCATATAACGCCCAAGGCGATGATGGGCAGTTGGGCCGGGGCCATGGGGCAGAGCCAATTCATGCCGTCGAGCTTCGTCAAATTCGCCATCGATTTCGACGGCGACGGGCGGCGTGATATCTGGACCACCAAATTGGACGTCTTCGGCTCGGCCTCGAACTACCTGGCCAAATCCGGCTGGAACGGCGATCAGACCTGGGGGCGGAAAGTCACCCTGCCGGCTGGTTTCGACAATTCCCTGGCCAGCCTGAAAATCACCAAAACCCTCGCGGAGTGGCAGAAGCTCGGCGTGCGCCGATTGAACGGCAATGATCTGCCCATTGTGCCCGGCATGACCGCCTCCATGGTGATTCCCGGCGGCGCCGGCGGGCCGGTCTTTTTGGTCTATGACAATTACAAAACCACCCTCAAATGGAACCGTTCAACCTATTTCGCCATGGCCGTCGGCCATCTTGCCGATCGTATTGTCGGGCGTTAGTATCACCAGGGATAGTATTGCCTTTGTATGAAAGCACCAGATCATGAGTTTCCAGCGCTTCCTGGCCACCTCAGCCGCGGTGATGTTGGTACTGGTGTTTCTCGCCGCCTGCGCCGAAACCGAACTGCTGGTGCAGGGTGCCAAGCAGCTCAGCCGTATGCTGGACGGTGACGAAAAACCGGCGAAAATACCAAGCCAGCCGGTGCCGGCCGGCTATAAGCTCGGCAATCCCTATGTTGTCGCCGGTATTCGCTATTTTCCACATTTCGACGCGCATTATAATGTGACCGGCATCGCGTCGTGGTACGGCGAGCCGTTCCATGGCCGCAAGACCGCCAACGGCGAACGCTACGATATGAACGAGCTCACGGCGGCGCATAAAACCATGCCGATGCCGAGCACGGTACGCGTCACCAATCTGGAAAACGGCCGCGTGTTAGTGCTTAGGGTCAATGACCGCGGGCCATTTGTGAACGGCCGGGTGATCGACATCTCACGCCGCGGCGCGCAACTGCTCGGTTTTTACCGCAAGGGAACGGCGAAAGTGCGGGTCGAATTTATCGAATTCGCGCCGCTTACCGTGGTCGCCAAGGCGCCCGGCCGCGAAGCTGAGGATGACGGCATCGCCGCCGGCGACCAGCCGGGGCGGCGCATGAGCGCCGATGAGGTCATGGAGGCACGCAGCGAGCCGCTCGAATACCGCCCCGATATAGAGAGCCAATAGCTTGATGCACCAGTTCAAAGCAGTGAATTGGGCGGTATCGTAAACGACGCGCTGACGGCCCAGCCCGAGCCGGCGAACGGCACCGTGATGCACGGCATGTTCATCCAGGTCGGCGCCTTTGCCGAGCGCAGCAACGCGGTGCGTCTCGCGCGCCAGCTCAACCAGCTTTCGCCGAGCGTCATTTCAGCCGCCAATGTCAACGGCGCCACCTGGTATCGCGTGCGCATGGGGCCGCTCGCCGACCTGGCCGAGGCGGACCACCTGCTCGAGAGAACCGTCGCCGCCGGTTACAACAATGCCCGCCTTATTGTCGCCCGATAATTCCTTATCCTCGTGGCGCGCGCCCGCAAAGGCCGCTAAGCTCCAGCACGACACCCGTGCGATACAAGCGTCATGCAAAGCCAGCCAAGAGAATAAACGGTCCATGCTGCTATTCAGATATCTCCCCATGAAATCCCGAGCACGGGCAACCTTCGTTGCTTTGTTTATGGCTGCCGCACTGCTCATCGGCGCGCCGTTAAACAGCGCCGTCGCTTTCGAAACCAGCGCCAAGGAAGTGATCCTGGTCGACGACACCACCGGCGCGGTGCTGCTCGATAAAAACTCGGACCGCCCCATGTTCCCGGCCTCGATGAGCAAGTTGATGACCCTCTACGTGGTTTTCAGCAAATTGACCGAGGGCAGCCTGTCGCTCGAGGATCAGATGCGGGTTAGCGAAAAAGCGTGGCGCATGGGCGGCTCGAGAATGTTCGTCGAATTGAACAGCCGCGTCTCGGTGGAAGAATTGTTGCGCGGCGTCATCATTCAATCGGGCAACGACGCCTGTATCGTGCTCGCCGAGGGCATTGCCGGCTCGGAATCGCAATTCGTCGAGATCATGAACGCGGCGGCGAAGAAGCTCGACTTGCACAACAGCCACTTCATGAATGTCACCGGCTGGCCCCATCCCGAGCATGTCACCACGGCGCGCGATCTCGCCATCCTGGCCCATTCGATCATCCGCGAATTTCCGCTGTTCTACCCGATATTCAAGGAACAGACATACACCTATAACGGCATCAAGCAGGGCAACCGCAATCCGCTGCTCTATACCTATTCCGGCGCCGACGGCCTGAAGACCGGGCACACCCAAGCCTCCGGATATGGCCTGCTGGCTTCGGCGATACGCGACGGCCGGCGCCTCATTCTGCTCGCCAACGGCATGGCCAATGTCAACGACCGGGCGCGCGAGACCGAGCGCATGCTGGATTACGGCTTCAACGAATATTCCAACTACACCCTGTTCAAGGCCGGCGAAATCGTCGAGCAGATCGAGGTTTGGCTCGGCGACAAGGCCAACGTCCCATTGATCATCAACCATGACTTGACCATCACCCTGTCGCGCGCCGAGCGCCGCGATATGAAGATCAAGGTGGTGGCGCCCGGACCCATTCCGGCGCCGGTCCGGAAAGGTTCCCAGGTGGCCAAACTGGTGATCCTTGCCAGCGACCAGAAACCGATCGAGATTCCCCTGATGGCGGGCATAGAGATCGGCCGCCTATCAGCCTTCGGCCGCATCGGCGCCGCATTCAATCACCTGCTCTGGGGCGAGCAAAATCATTGAGCACGTGTGAAGAAATACAAGAATACTTTTCAAGACGGCACCGCCAACTGGAATGCACAATGCATTCCGGCAAGCGCGACCGCGCGCCCGAGTTAGTACGAGGCAGCCAAGGGAGCGGATGCGACCGCCCGGCGTTTGAGGGCTCACTAATATTATGACCCGCGGCAATTTTATCAGCTTCGAAGGCGGCGATGGGGCAGGGAAGTCCACCCAATTGCGCCTGTTGTGCGAACGCCTCGAGACTATCGGTATCGAGACACTGGCGACGCGCGAGCCAGGCGGCTCTCTCGGCGCCGAGGATATTCGCAAACTGCTGGTTTCCGGCTCGATCGACCGGTGGGAGCCGTTGAGCGAAGCCCTGCTGCACAACGCCGCGCGGCACGATCATCTGCATCGCGCGATCCTGCCGGCACTGGAGAACGGCATCTGGGTCATATCGGACCGCTTTGCCGATTCAACGCTGGCCTATCAGGGTTATGGCCAGGGCGTCGACCGTGCGAAGTTGGCGCTGTTGCACGATTTGGCGGTTGGCGATGCCGCGCCGCATCTCACCTTAATCCTCGATATTCCGGTCGCCGAGGGTTTCGACCGCACCGTAAGCCGCCCAGGCAAGACCAGCCGATACGAGCGGATGAATAGCACCATGCATGAGCGCTTGCGTCAGGGCTTTTTGGCAATTGCCGCGGCTGAGCCCGAGCGCTGCCGTGTTTTGGATGCGTTGGGCAGTGCCGAAAGCATACACGAGGCCGTCTGGCAATTGGTGTGCGAGCGCTTCAATTTGGAAACCCAGGCGGATGGCTGAACCTTCCGCACCGCGCGAAAACCCCAACCTGCGCGGCCACGAACAGGCGGTTCAGGCGCTCCGCACCGCGTGGCGTTCCGGCAGATTGCACCATGCCTGGCTGCTCTCCGGCCCTCGTGGCATCGGCAAGGCAACGCTGGCCTTTCGCTTCGCCCGTTTCGTGCTCGCTACCGAAAGCGAGAGCGCGAGCGAAGACGGACCAGACCCGCTTTATGTTGCGCCGGATCATCCAATTTTTAAGCGCGTCGCTTCGGGCGGCCATAGCGACCTGATGACCATCGAACGCAGCATCAATGAAAAGACCAAGAAACTGCGCACGGAAATCGTCGTCGAGGATGTGCGCCGCATCGGCCGCTTGGTATCGCTCACGCCGGGCGAAGGCGAGTGGCGAGTGATCATCGTCGATGGCGCCGAGGACATGAACCGCAACGCCGCCAATGCGATCCTGAAATACCTCGAGGAACCACCGGTGCAAACCCTGTTCCTGGTGGTGAGCCACGCGCCGGCGCGCCTGCTGCCGACCATACGCTCGCGTTGCCGTGCCCTAAGCCTGAGGCCGCTCGGCGATGATCTCCTGAACCAACTCATTGCCGGCCGAATCGCGCCCGATCTGGACGCAACCGAAAGGGCGCTTCTCGCCTCGATCTCGGAAGGCAGCCCGGGGCGCGCCCTGGCCTTGGCCGAGCAGGGCGGTGTGGCACTTTACAACACGCTGATCGGCATTCTCGACGGTTTGCCAAAATTGGATATCCGCGCGGTGCACAGCCTGGGCGACAAAGTTGCGCGCCGCGATGGCCTCGAAGCCTTTCGCACGCTCACCGGCCTGATGGAATGGTGGCTGGCCCGCCTGGTGTGCGATAGCGCGCGCGGCAGCGAGGGGCGCCACCTCAGCACGCGCGAGGCGGCGCTTTGCCAACGGCTTATGACAACCGGCGATCTTGAACATTGGGCTCTGGTATGGGAAAAACTCAGGCGATTATTCGCCCGCGCCGAAGCCGTCAATCTCGAGCCGAAGCAGGTGCTCTTAAACGCGTTTACAACATTGCAGCAGGCGGCAGGAGATTGACCATACGCCGAGGAGCGCCCGCATGACGGGGAAAGCCGCCTACTATCTCACCACGCCGATCTACTACGTCAATGATTCGCCGCATATTGGCCACGCCTATACGTCGCTCGCCTGCGATGTGCTGGCGCGCTTCATGCGTCTGGATGGCCATGAGGTGTTTTTTCTCACCGGCACGGACGAGCACGGCCAGAAGGTGGAAAAATCCGCCGCCGCCGCCGGGCGCCCGCCGAAGGAATTTGTCGATGAGGTATCGGAGCGCTTCCGCGCCTTGACCAAACTGATGAATTTCAGCAACGACGATTTCATCCGCACCACGGAAGAACGGCATATCCGCTCGTGTCAGGAATTATGGCGCCGCATCGCCGCCAACAAATCGCCGAAGGGCCGGGATAATATCTATCTCGATACCTATGGCGGCTGGTATTCGGTGCGCGACGAGGCGTTCTACGGCGAAGCCGAACTGGTCAAGGGCGCTGACGGCGAGAAACTTGCGTCGAGCGGCGCACCCGTCGAATGGGTCGAAGAGCCGAGCTATTTCTTCCGCCTCGAAGATTGGCGTGAGCGCCTGCTGGAATATTACGCCCTGCGCGACGGCACGGTGGTCGCACCCGAGAGCCGGCGCAACGAAGTCGAGAGCTTCGTCAAAGGCGAGCTCTTCGATCTCTCCATATCGCGCACCAGCTTCAGTTGGGGCATTCCGGTGCCGGGCGATGACGCACATATCATGTATGTCTGGCTCGATGCGCTCACCAACTACATCACCGCCACCGGCTTCCCCGATGAAGACAGCGCGCGCTATAAAACCTTCTGGCCGGCCAGCCTGCATATGGTCGGCAAGGATATCCTGCGCTTCCACACGGTCTATTGGCCGGCCTTCCTGATGGCCGCCGGGCTCGAGCCGCCCGAGCGCGTGTTCGCCCATGGCTGGTGGACCAATGAGGGCGAGAAAATCTCCAAATCCCTCGGCAACGTCATCGATCCGGCCGATATCGTCGCCCAATTCGGCCTCGATCAGGTGCGCTATTTCCTGCTGCGCGAAGTGCCGTTCGGCAATGACGGCGATTTCTCGCGCCGCGCCATGGTCGGGCGCATCAACAGCGAGCTGGCCAACGATTTCGGCAATCTGGCCCAGCGCGTCCTCTCGATGATGCACAAGAATTGTGATGCCCAGATGCCGCAACCGGGCGCGCTGCGCGATGCCGACAAAGTATTGTTGAGCTCGGCTGAGAAATTGATCGACACCGTCCGGGTGGAAATCGGCGAAAACCAAGCGTTCCACGAGGCACTGACACAAATCTGGGCCGTGGTGCGCCAAGCCAACGGCTATATTGCCGAACAGGAACCCTGGGTGCTGCGCAAGACCGACCCGGAGCGCATGGCAACGGTGCTCTATGTCGCGGCGGAATGCATTCGCCACCTCGCCACCATCTGCCAGCCCTTCATGCCGGATTCCTGCGCCACCATGCTCGATCAACTCGGCGCCCCGCAAGAAGGCCGCGATTTCACCAGCCTCGGCTCGGACGGCGCGCTGGTGCCCGGCACCGGCCTGCCCAAGCCCGAACCCGTCTTCCCGCGCTTCGTCGAAGACGCGCCGGCGGACGGTTAGACGCCGGACGCTTCATGCTCGTCGATAGTCATTGCCACCTGAATTTCGAGGATTT
>JAPYQV010000608.1 GCA_029937205.1 Alphaproteobacteria bacterium | reverse complement strand
GGAGATGCGTCTGCCGGTTTGGGGCCGCATGAGGCAGCCAAAGCCTTGCTTGCCGGCAGCCGATATCCAGTCCTGGTGGTCGGATTGCAGGCCGCTTCGTCCGACAGTGGCCGTGACTTGCAGCACCTGGCGGAGCGGCTGGATTGTCCAGTATTCACGACCTACAAAGCCAAGGGCGTGGTGGCGGACGGGCATCCGCAAATGCTCGGTCATTTCACCGGCGCCGACGGCGAAGCGGAAGCACTTCGAAGCGCCGACCTGATAATCTGGGCCGGCGTGGAGCCGGTCGAACTCATTCCCGTCGCATGGCGTCATACGGCGCCGCTCCTGGTTCTGTCCGATGTTGCCGGGCTGGAATACCCGGTGACACCGGCCGCTAAGCTCATTGGCCCCATATCGCGCTCGGCTGAAACACTCGCCGCCACGTCTGCTTCGTCGGCCTGGAGCCGTGCGCAGATTACGGCGCTGCGGGACGATTTGAAGCAGCGCACTCGGCTTGGCGGAGGCGATGGTCATACGGTGGAGGAAGTTGTCGATGTTGTCATAGCGGCATCGGGCGGGGAAGTCCGCTATACCGTTGATGCGGGCGCACACATGATCTCGGTAATGGCGCGAATCGAGGCGCGAGAGGCGCACACGGTGCTCAAATCCACCGGCCTGTCGACCATGGGGTTTGCGCTGCCGGCGGCGATTGCGGCCGCTTTGGTGGCGCCTGAGCGACGAGTAATTGCGTTCACCGGAGATGGCGGCCTGATGATGTGTTTAGCCGAACTCTCTACCGCGGCCCGGCTCGGCTGCCGCATAACCGTCGTGGTATTGAACGATGCCGCACTGTCTCTGATTGATGTGAAACAGCAACGCCGGCAGCAGAAATCTGTTGGCGTGCGCTACCCGGCCATAGATTTCGCGGCGGCGGCGACGGGTTTGGGGTGTCGTGCCTGGCGCGTTAAGCAGCACGAATCCCTGCGCCCGTCGATTGAAGCCGCGCTGGCCCATGAAGGTGCTGGGCTTATCGATGTGAGGGTGGATCCGACAGGCTATGGCGGCCAATTGGCGGCGCTCCGGGGATAGAGCAATAAATTCAAATAGTTAATGGTTGTTTGCGGTGTGGTTACTGAAATTTATGGCCCGGTCTAAGGGTGCTCGCTGGCAAACCAACGCTTTTCCGGAATTAAACCATCGTTCCGATGTACCAAAAGCCGGCCATGCACTAACAGTTAAATTGGACCAATCAATTGGGGCTGATCAACGTCGCAACTTGATCAGGTTAATCAGGATTTAGAGCGACTGACCAGCTATGGCGCGCTGACCGGCCTGGCAAACCGCACATTATTTTACGATCAGCTGTCCAGATTCATTGCCTTTGCCCGGCGCGAGAAGCGCAAGCTTCCGTTGCTCGTGCTCGATGTGAATTCGTTCAAAGATGTAAATGACAGTTTGGGTCATCAGGCCGGAGACAATGTTCTAAGAGAAGTGGCGAGGCGAATTTCTCGTGCACTGCGCGATTCGGATTCGGCGGCGCGATTGGGCAGCAACAAATTCGGCATCGTGCTGCCGACCGCCACGACAGTCGACGGCGCGATTGTGGTCGCGCAAAAAATCGCCGCTGCCGTGGAGGCGCCCATTTTGATCGGCGGCCACCACTTGATTCTGGGTGTCAGTATCGGAATATCAATCTTTCCCGACAATGGTAGCGATGATAAAGGG
>JAPYQV010000093.1 GCA_029937205.1 Alphaproteobacteria bacterium | reverse complement strand
GCCCATAAGGGGGCGCCGCTGATGGCCCATTACTGCGCCTCCAAGGCCGCCGTCATGGGCATCACCCGCTCGCTCGCCTATGAGCTGGTCGAGCACGGCATCACCGTCAATTCGATCAATCCGGGGCCGATCGATACGCCGCTTTATATGGGCATTCCGGAAGCCTGGCGGCTGGAGAAAGAGGCCTCCATGCCGATCAAGCGGCCGGGGCGGGTCGAGGAAGTGGTGCCGACAGTGCTCCTGCTTGCGTCCGACGCGGGGTCGTTCTATGTCGGCGCTTCGATGAACATGAATGGCGGCGATGTGATGGTCTAGAGGGCTCGACGATGACCGAAATTAACTGCGATATTCTTTTCACCGGCGGTGACGTCATCGATGGCACCGGTGCGGCGCGCTTGCGCGCCGATGTGGCGGTGACCGGCGATCGCATCAGCGCAATTGGCGATCTTTCGGAAATGCAGGCGGCACGGAAGATCGATGCCCGCGGGCGCATCGTTGCGCCCGGTTTTATCGACGTGCATACCCATGACGACAATCTCCTGTTCCGTGATCCCGACATGACGCCCAAAACCAGCCAGGGCGTGACCACGGTGGTGGTCGGCAATTGCGGCATCAGTCTGGCGCCGCTGGTGCTCGGCGGCAGCGCGCCGCCGCCGCCCCTGGATTTGCTCGGCAACAGCGATGATTACAGCTTCGAGCGCTTCGGCGATTATCTCGATGCCCTCGACCAGACGCCGCCGGCCGCCAACGCCGCTTTCCTGATCGGCCACTCGACGCTTCGCCTCGGCGCCATGAGCGATGTCGACCGTCCCGCCAACGCCGGCGAAATCGACGCCATGGCGAAGGTCGTGGAAGAGGCCATGCAATCGGGCGCCACCGGCTTCAGCACCGGGCTGATCTACGCCCCCAACAAGGCAGCGACCACAGACGAGATCGTCGCTCTGGCGGACGTCACCGGTGACAAGGGCGGCATCTACGTCACCCATATGCGGAATGAAGGCGTCGATATTGACAAAGCCCTCGACGAGACCTTCGAGATTGGCCGGCGCGCCGAATTGCCCGTGGTGGTCTCTCACCATAAATGCGCCGGCAAGGAAAATCATGGCCGCAGTGTGGAAACGCTGGCTCTTTTCGATAAGGCACGGGCGGGCCAGAAGGTCGGCCTCGACGTCTATCCCTATACCGCCGGCTCGACCGTCATCATGGTGGATATGGTCGATGCGGCGGAACGCGTCGTCATCACCTGGTCCGAGGCGCGGCCCGAATTCGCCGGGCGCGACTTGTCTGACATTGCCACCGAGCTCGACTGCTCGGCGCGCGACGCGGCGGCGCAATTGATCCCCGGCGGCGCCATCTATTTCCTGATGGACGAGGCCGACGTGCAACGCATCCTGAGCTATCCGCATGCCATGGTCGGATCCGACGGCCTGCCGCATGATTCCCATCCTCATCCGCGTCTGTGGGGCACTTTCCCGCGCGTCCTCGGCCACTATGCGCGCGAGCTTGGCCTGCTATCCCTCGAGGAGGCGGTGCGCCGCATGACCGGGCTTTCGGCGGAGCAATTCGGCCTGAAAGACAGAGGCGTGTTGCGCCCGGGCGCCTTCGCCGACATCACGCTGTTTGATCCGGAAACGGTGATCGACAGCGCGACGTTCGAAAAACCGATGACGCCCGCCGCCGGCATCGATCTGGTGATGGTCAACGGCGAGATCATCCGCGAAGCGGGCCGCATCACCGGCGCGAGGCCCGGCCGCGCACTTCGGCGAAACGCCGCTTAGTACCAACAGGCCATAAGCATGGCCTGTTGTATCAGCCCTCAAACGCCGGGCGGTCGCATCCGCTCCCTTGGCTACCTCGTATTAACTCGGGCGCTCATGTCCAAAGACCCTCAGACGCCGGGCGGCCACATCCGTAGCCTTGGCTAGGGCGCGCTTGCCAGAATGCATTATGCATTCTGGAATCACGGTACTTAACGCCCAAGGGCGAGACGTGTAGATTAATTGCAGGCAACGAAAAAATTTAGGGGGAGAAAATCATGGCAAATGGTGCACATAAAGTATTGGTGCTCGGCGTCGGCAATATGGGACGGAGCCATGCGCTGGCCTATCATAAGATTGACGGCTTCGAAATCGTCGGCCTGTGCAGCCCCGGCATTCATGACCGCAAGAAGCTGCCGGAGGAACTCGGCGCTTATCCCAAGTTCACCGATTTCAGCCAGGCCCTGGCCGAAACCTAGCCGGACGTCGTCTCGGTCAACACCTACCCCGACACCCATGCGGATTTCTGCCGCCAAGCGTTCAATGCGGGCTGCCATGTTTTTACCGAGAAGCCGTTGGCGGCAAACATCGCCGATGCGCAAGAGATTGTCGACATGGCGAAAGCCGCCAATAAAAAGCTGGTAATCGGCTATATCCTCCGTGTCCACCCGGCCTGGATGGAATTCATCCGCCGTGCCCAGGGCCTCGGCAAGCCGCTCGTCATGCGCATGAATCTCAATCAGCAATCGAGCGGCGATCCGTGGATTTGGCACCGCAATCTGATGCAGACCCTCACCCCGATCGTCGATTGCGGCGTGCATTATGTCGATGTCATGTGCCAGATGACGGGCGCCAAGCCGATCAAGGTGCACGGCATGGGCGCCAAACTCACCGACGCCACCAAGGTACAGAATTACGGCCACCTGCACGTCGAATTCGACGACGGCTCGGTCGGCTGGTACGAAGCCGGCTGGGGGCCGATGATGAGCGAGACCGCGTTTTTCGTGAAAGACGTGGTCGGCCCGGAAGGCTCGGTCTCGATCGTCGTGCCGCAGGACGGCGCCGAGCATACCTCGTCGGACGATATCGATTCGCACACCAAGACCAACGCGCTGCTGTGCCATTCGAGCGAGATTGACGAGAACAATAATTTCGTGCACGAGGACGAGTGGATCAACATGGCCGACGAGCCGGGCCATCAGGAACTGTGCGACCGCGAGCAGGAATATCTCCTGAAAGCGATCAATGAGGATGTCGACCTGACCGAGCATATGCAGAACGGCGTCGATTAACTGCGCATCGTTATCGCCGCCCAGGAGAGCATCGATACCGGCCAAATCGTTCGCCTGGACTAGCCGCCAGCTCGCGTTCGAACCATGGACCTTAAACTGCGCAATCCGGATTTCGAAGCGGTGGTGCGCGAAAACTATTCGCGCCAGTATTTCATGCTCCACATCAGTGCGGAGCTGGGCAAGTTCGCGCCGGGATTTTGCACGCTGCATCTCAAATCGCGCCCGGAGTTAAGCCAACAAAACGGCTTCATGCATGGCGGCGCCGTTGCCGCGCTCGCCGATGTGGCAAGCGGCCTGGCGGCGTTTACATTGTTTGAGGCCGGCGCCGACATTCTCACCGTCGAGCTCAAAATCAACTATCTCGCACCGGCCGCCGGCGAGGAAATCATCGCCCGCGGCGAGGTGGTCAAATCGGGCCGCACGCTCACTGTTGTACGGAGTGAAGTCTTCGCTGTGGCGGACGGCGTGAAGACCCTCTGCGCCGCCGGTATGGGATCCCTGATGACGCGGAGATAATATCTAATTCACAATTAATTTTCGTATTAATTATATTTTACAAAAATTGGTATTGTTTTGTAATTTGGCCGGCCAAAATCGGCCATGATCCGGGGGCGCGTGCAATGCGCACTGTAACATGGTGCTTCGCTACGCCCTACTCCTCCACGGGTTTATCGCTTGCGCACCGCTAAGACTAGTCATATAACTAGTCTGAATTGAATGTTGGAGGTTGCATGGGCAAACCATGGCAGGTTCAGGACGCGAAAGCGCGTTTTAGCGAGTTTCTTGAAGCAAGTATTACTGAAGGCCCCCAAATCGTCACCAAGCGTGGCGTCGAAGCGGCGGTGCTCATCCCAATTGAACAATGGCGCAGGTTGGAGAATATGACGAAGCCAAACTTGAAGGACCTGCTTCTTGCGCCGGAAGCGCGAAGCGACGCCCTCACACCGCCCAGAATGAAGCATCGCCATCGGGCGGCAACGGTCTTCGAATAATCCGTGTTCCTTCTCGACACCAACATCGTATCGGAGTTGCGGCGCCGAAAGCCGCATGGGGCAGTTCTGAACTGGATTGCGGATGTGCCGGCGGATCAGCTTTTTCTATCCGCGGTCACGGTCGGTGAGATACAGGCAGGTATCGAAATCACCCGCGAGCAGGATGCGGCCAAAGCGCGAGAGCTGGAAGCCTGGCTCGACCAGGTCGTCGCGAGCTACGGCATTTTGCCAATGGACGGCGCCGCATTCAGAGAATGGGCACGGCTCAAACATCGTAAATCCGACACACTAATTGAGGATGCCATGATCGCCGCCACGGCGATCATTCACGAGCTGACAGTGGCGACCCGGAATACTCGCGATTTTCGCGACTTTGGAGTGAATCTCGTCAATCCATTTGATGGCCAAACGCAATAACAAACGCTTCGCCGCAGCAATCTTCACCCCCTACTCCAGCACAAATTCCTCGATCATCGGGTTCATGCTCGCTGTCAGGCCGCCGTCGACGACCAAATTGGTGCCGTTGACGAAGGCCGCCTCATCCGCGGCGATGTAGGCGACGGCGGCGGCGATGTCTTCGGGTTGGCCGACGCGGCCGACCGGGTACCAGCGCGCCAAAACATCGAAAATTTCCGGGTTCTTTTGGCGCCGGATTCGCCAGGACTCGATATCGGTTTCGACGGTGCCGGGCGACACCATGTTGGTGCGGATGCCCTTTGGGCCATATTCGCTGGAGAGCGACTGGGTCAGACTGTAGAGCGCGGCCTTGGCAGCGCTATAGCCGGGATTACCGAGATAGACCATGCCGTTGACCGAGCCGATATTGACGATCACGCCCTTACCACGCGAGACCATGCCCGGAATCATTGCCTTCGCACAGAGAAAATGGCCGCGCAGATTGACGGCGATCTCCTTGTCCCAATCCTCAGGCGCGGTGTCTTCGATATTGCCGCGTTGTGCCCAGCCGGCATTGTTGATCAGGCCGTCGAGCGGACCGAGCGCCTGCTCGGCCTCCGTCACGCCGTTTTGGACCGAGTCCCAATCGGTGATATCGGCGTGGACCGCCGCGGCACGGCCGCCCGCGGCCTCGACCTGGCGCACCGTCTCTGCTGCTGTCTCGTCATTCTTTTCCAACACGGCGATGGCGGCGCCCTCGCTTGAAAGGCGCAGGCAAATGGCGCGGCCAATGCCGCCGCCGCCGCCGGTGACCATCACTATTTTTTCTTCGTAGCGTTTCACGAACTTTCTCCCTGCTGTGCCGCGCCATCTGGATCGCCATCCGGATGGCCGTCCGGATCAAAAACGGCAAGCGCGTCGCGCACATGATCGAGCGCGCTGAGCGCCATATGGCCGTAATTATAGAACGCGAGGCCGGCCGCGCCCGCCTCTTTCAGATCTTTCGCCGCCGCCACCGTCTCAGCCCCGTTGACGAGATCGGGATAGGTTGGGCGCAGGATAAAATTAAGCTTGGCATCGGGGCCGACGCGGCGGCGCACATCCCAGGCGTCGATCAACGCCGCCTCGGCGCTTGGCTCATAGGCCGGCACTTCAAGGGCATCCGCGACCTCGGCGAGGCGCTTCAAATCGCTGCCCTCCATCCACGACGCGGCCGTGGGCCGCTGTACCGTGGGGATCACGGCGAGCTCGGTCTCCTTCGGTACCGCCTCGCGAACGCGCGCCACCAGATCGCTTACCACCGTGCAGCGCCAGTTCAGGAACGCCACCCATTCCGGGTCCATTACCAGGTCGGCGATCCACCATTCAAACGCGACCTCGTCCGGCACCGCCTTGGCGTGGTCAAAGAATTGATCGATCGAATCGCATGTTTGCTGGCGCAGGCGCACCATATCGATGCCCGTCTTCGCGGCGCCCGCCACAGAGGCATCGGAAAAACATAAGCCTAACAGCCATTTAACCCAGCGATTGAGCGGCAGCAGCGAGAATTCGTGATGGAAGCCATGGTCGTAGGGCAGGAAACCCGGCGTTTCCAGCGCGATGCCGTCGAGCTCATAGAGCTCGGCCATGTCGGCGCAGAGCGTGGCGACATATTCCTGCACTTCCTCGAAAGCCGGGCAGAGGTTGTAATGATAGGGGTCGCCGTAGGCGTTGCGCACGGTGTATTCCGGGTGGCGCTTGCCGAGTTCCGTATTGTGCAGGCAAACCGTCCAGGCGACGCGCTTGAAATCGGGCGCGGTGACACGCAGCTCGTCGAGGAAATCATGCTCGGCCAAGACGCTGTTCATGATCGGATGGATGGCGTTGTAACGCTCCTGGCGCGGCATGAAGTAAACAGTGCCGTCCTCGGGAAAATAGACCCGGCGCTTGCGCGCGTGAGGGCGGAGAAATTTGCCAGCGTGGTAACTGGCGGCCAGGGTGATGGTGTTGATACCGCAATCGCGATAGCGCGCCACCACATTCTCCACGCCCTCTTCGTTCAAGTCCCAGGCATAGGTGTACATGCCTTTATACATCCGCTATCTCCGAATCCTGTTCGCGCCGGAATCCAATATATTTGATTCTACTCGACGCTACCGGAGGCGCCAGAGGTGATATGCTGGCGCGAAAAGGAAGATTGCATGAGCGAAGCTGAATATCATTTGGCGCAAATCAATATTGCCACCCTGCGCTACCCGCTGGACCACCTCGAGATGGCGTCCTTTGTCGCCCGGCTTGAGGAAGTAAATGCTCTGGCGGACACAGCACCCGGTTTCGTCTGGCGCCTGCAGGACGAGAGCGGCGACGCGACCGCGATCAATGCTTACGCGGATGACAATAGCCTCATCAACATGTCGGTTTGGCAAAGCATCGACGCCTTGTTCGATTTTTCCTACCGCAGCGCCCATGCCGAGCTGCTGCGCGACCGCAAACAATGGTTCGAAGCGCCGCGCGAAGCTTTTCTCGCCCTCTGGTGGGTTGATGCCGGCCATATTCCGGGCGCCGGCGAGGGCGTGGCGCGGCTCGAACACTTGCGTCAACATGGCCCGAGCGACCATGCCTTTACCATCAAGCAACGCTTTTCGCCGACGCAGTCCCGTAATAATCCGCAATCCTAATCCGCAATCATAATCCACTGACCTAGGCCAAATACACATGCCCGATCTTTCGCTGCTGCACGTTGCCACCGTCATCATCACGCTTGCCGCCCTGTTCGGATATATCAATCACCGCTGGCTCGGGCTGCCGCACGCCATCGGCATTGTCGTCATCGCGCTGCTGGCCTCGCTCGGCGCCATTGCGCTTGACGCCATTTTTCCGGCGCTGGCGCTGCAAGAGACCGTGCGCGGCATTCTCGCCGATCTCGATTTCCACGATGTGCTGATGAACGGCATGTTGAGCTTTTTGCTCTTTGCCGGCGCGCTGCACGTGAATTTGGGCGATCTCTTAAGCCGCAAATGGGCGATCGGTTCCATGGCGACGGTCGGCGTGCTGATGTCGACCTTTATGGTCGGCTTCGCGGTTTATGGCGTCTCGTCGTTGCTCGGCATCGATATCCCCGTGATGTACTGCCTGGTGTTCGGCGCCCTCATCGCGCCGACCGATCCGGTGGCGGTGCTCGGCATCCTGAAAACGGTGAAGGTGCCGGAATCCCTCGAAGCCAAGATCGCCGGCGAGAGCCTGTTTAATGACGGCGTCGGCGTGGTGGTGTTCATCATCATGGCGGCGATCGCCACAGGGGGTGGCGGGCATGGCGGCGAAATGGGCGCGCTCGAGATCATCCGCCTGTTTGCCCAGGAAGCGCTCGGCGGCGCAGCGCTCGGCCTCACCACTGGCTATATCGCCTACCGCGCCATGAAATCCATCGACGAGCATAATCTCGAAGTGCTGATCACCCTCGCTCTGGTGATGGTGACCTATGGCATTGCCGCCGCACTGCATCTCTCCGGCCCGATTGCCGTGGTCATTGCCGGACTGTTGATCGGCAACCGCGGCACGCGTCTGGCGATGAGCGAAAAGACCCGCGACCATGTGCACAAATTCTGGTCGCTCGTCGACGAGATCATGAACTCCGCCCTGTTCCTCTTGATCGGCTTCGAGGTCTTTGCCCTCAGCATCTCCGGCAATGTGGTGATTCTGATGGTCATCGCCATCCCCCTCGTCCTCGCCGCACGCTTCATCAGCGTCGCCACGCCGCTCACCCTCCTCTCGCTCAATCGCGAGTTCACCAAGGGCGCGATTCCGGTGCTCACCTGGGGCGGCCTGCGCGGCGGCATCTCCGTCGCCCTCGCCCTCTCGCTGCCCGAAAGCGCCATCAAAGACACGATTCTGGCCGTGACTTATGGCGTGGTGATTTTCTCGATTGTGGTACAGGGCTTGACGGTCAAGGCGGTGGTGAAAAAGTTGGTGAAGTAGGCGAATTACGATCTCTCTTTTTGTTTGATCCCTCAAACGCCGGGCGGTCGCGTCCGCCCAGCGTTTGAGGGACCGAACAAATGAGAGGTAGCCAAGGCCACGGATGTGGCCGCCCGGCGTTTGAGGGCGGCCATAATTAGGTTTACCTAATTATGGCCAAACAAGAGGGAAGTCGTCCGGGGCGTTCCTCAGCGGTTCGCCATCTTCTAGCGCCGGCGGATTGTGCGGGAATTCGCACAGTGGATCGCGTTTGGCGTAGACGGCGTCGTCGCCGA
>JAPYQV010000607.1 GCA_029937205.1 Alphaproteobacteria bacterium | reverse complement strand
AGTTACGTCATGCACGGCACAACAGTTGCGACCAATGCCGTTCTAACGGGCAATGGCGCTCGCGTGGGATTGGTAACGACGAGCGGTTACAAGCAGATCCTCCACATCGCGCGCTCTCACGTACCGGGCGGCTTGGGTGCGTGGATCAATTACAAGAAAAGCCGGCCGATCGCTCCTTTGAAATGGACCATTGAAGCCGACGAGCGGATGGACGCGAAGGGCAACGTTGTCAAACCATTGGATGAAGATCAGCTCCGTCAAACTCTAACTGTTTTACGCGACGGCAACGTCGAAGCGGTCACGATTGTTCTGATCAACTCCTTTGCCAATGGCGCTCACGAACAGCGCACTCGCGAAATTGTCGAGCAAGAATTGCCCGGGATCGCAGTATCGATCTCGTCTGAAGTTGTCCCCGAAATGCAGGAGTATGAACGCGCGATCACCGCCGTCATCAATTCTTACGTTCGGCCGGCCGTCTCCACATACATAGCCAACCTCCGGACAGAGCTCGACCTAACAATGAACGGCGTCACCTTAAATATCTTGCGGTCAGATGGAGGTTTGACCTCGGCTACCGCCGCGGAAAAATACCCGGTTAATCTGCTGATGAGCGGCCCCGCGGGCGGTGTGTCGGGTGCCTGCTGGGTGGCGGCACATGCCGGATTTGACAACTTCATGACATTCGATATGGGCGGTACCTCAACCGACGTGGCGTTGGTTGAGAACGGCAAAGCCCGGCTGCGACGCGAAACAACCGTCGGCGACATCACCGTCAGAGCTTCGTCAGTGGATGTTCGTACCCTTGGTGCGGGTGGTGGCTCGATCGCGCATGTGCCGGAACTGACCGGTGCATTGCGGGTTGGCCCCCAAAGCGCGGGCGCTTTGCCTGGTCCTGCGGCATATTGCAAGGGCGGTGAGTTACCCACTGTCACCGATGCCAACGTCGTACTTGGATATTTGCCGGACAATGCCCTTCTTGGCGGCGACATGATAATCGACAAAGAAAAAGCGGAAATCGCCGTTCAGAAAATTGCTGACGCAATGGGCCTTTCCCTCAAACAGGCGGCCGCCGGTATCATCGACATTGTTAACGAAAATATGTTCGGTGCGTTGCGCCTTATTTCGGTCGAACAGGGCTATGATCCACGTGATTTTGCCCTGATGGGATTTGGTGGCGCGGGCCCGCTGCATGTGAATGCGTTGGCAAAATTGACCGGATCCTGGCCTGTCATTATTCCGCGTGGCCCTGGTGTTTTGTGTGCCTACGGTGATGCGACGACACGCATGCGCGACGAAGCGTCGCGCACGTTCATTCGTAAGTTTTCAGACACCTCAGTCGCGGAAGTGCGCGGCCTGTTGAACGAACTGGCAGCGCGGGCGCAAGCGACATTGGATGCCGAAAATGTGCCGAAAAAAGAGCAGACTGTCACTTATCAGGCCGACGTCAGATATCAGGGACAAGCGTTACGGTTGACCATCGATTTTACGCTCGACGATCTGCTTCGGGAAGGCTTGGAAGGAATCGGTGAGCGGTTCGACGTTATGCACGAAAAGCAAAACACCTTTAGGTCGGACGCCAGCAAAGAGCTTCTCAACCTCCGTGCCGTAGTTGAAGGTGACAGTGCATTTGGCACAGCACAAGGCATTAAAAAAGGCGACACAAGCCCCGAACACGCCAGACTAAACGAGCGGAAAATATATGTGGAAGGCAGAGATC
>JAPYQV010000606.1 GCA_029937205.1 Alphaproteobacteria bacterium | reverse complement strand
GGAGGAGGGTGTAGCCGGCGCCGACCAGAAACAGCGCGCCGTGTAAATAAATGACGCCTTCCTGCATGAAGATTGAGCCGATGCCGAACACATAGCGCATCAGGACGACGGTAAACTGGAGTAAAACCATGATCAGCGCGAGCCACGCCGCGCCGCGCCCGATCCATTCGTTCACGAGGTCGATGGTGCGCGCGACCGCGCCCAACATTTTCACCCGCCGGGGACCCCCACCTTTTCGACGCGCTTCATTCGGGAGAGGTCCGCATGCAGGCGGGCGACGCAAGAAAAACGGCCCGCACCGCGTGGCGGCGCGGGCCGTTGCGCGTCATTGGCACAATCGTCTCAACCGTATTTAAACGGTAGCAGACGCGCCTGCCAGTAGGCCTGGTCCGAAAGCTTGGAATAGGCGATCGCCTTCTTGCGGAAGTTGATGAAGCTTTCGTAGACCTTCCTGGTCATCTGATCTTCTTCGGCTGCGTCGGCCACCACTTCGCCCGACTTTTGGCCAAGTGCATTCAGCATGTCGTTGGGCATGCGGCGTACCTGCACACCGTGCTCGTTGACGAGCGTGTCCAGCGCGTCGCTATTTTTGGCGTTGAACTCGGCCAGCACAACATCGTTCTCCGCCGCCGCGCAGGTCTCAATCAGGCTCTGCTCACTGGCGCTAAAGCTGTCCCACACGCCCTTATTGATGCCACACGACAAGACCGTTCCCGGTTCGTGGAAGCCGGGCCAATAATAGTATTTGGTTACCTTGTAGAAGCCGAAGGCAAGATCGTTCCACGGTCCGACCCACTCAGTGGCGTCGATCGTGCCGGCCTGGAGCGCCGGGAAGATCTCGCCGCCGGGCAGCGCCACGGCCGCGGCGCCAAGGCGGCGCAAGACTTCGCCGCCGAGGCCGGGCATACGCATCTTGAGGCCTTTGAAGTCCTCGAGCCCGTTCATCTCCTTATTGAACCAGCCGCCCCACTGGACGCCAGTGTTGCCGGCCATGAATGGCTTGATGTTGAACCCGGCGCCAAGCTCGTCCCACAACTCCTGACCGCCGGCATGATGGATCCAGGCGTTCATTTCGGAAGACGTCAGGCCGAAGGGTACGGTGCAGAAGAAGTTGTATGCCTTGGACTTGCCCTGCCAGTAATAGTCCGCCGCGTGGTACATGTCGGCGGTGCCCTGGCTCACCGCGTCGAAGGATTCGAAGGGCGGCACCAATTCGCCGGCTGCGTAAACCTTGACCGTGATCGCGCCGTCACTGGCGCTGCTGATGCGCTTGGCCAGGCGCTCAGCCGACGTACCCAAGCCGGGAAAATTTTTCGGCCAGGTTGTGACCATTTTCAATTCCCGCTTGCCTTGCGCAATGGCTGGTGCGGAGAGAGAAGAGGCCGCAACGGCGGCGCCGGCGCCGGCGACTGCGGCGCCTTTCAGAAAGGAACGGCGTTTGATCAACTTACTCATGGCGTGAACCTCCTGCTGTATGAATGGCGCATTTGTCGACGCGCCTTGGTTATTATTCATAGAGTATCGCCCGATGCGCATTGTTGGCAATATCCGACGCTTGTGCTGAGCCTAGGGCTTTTGCTGCCATTTTCCGTCAATCAGCATCTGCAAAGGGCGAAAACGCGCCTTGTAGGCCATTTTTGCGCTCTCCTCGATCCAATATCCGAGATAGAGATATTTTTTGTGTGTCGCTTGGCAATTCTCCGCGAGCCACAGAATCATATGG
>JAPYQV010000092.1 GCA_029937205.1 Alphaproteobacteria bacterium | reverse complement strand
TGTTAAAGGAGGTGGCGGCCTAAGCCGCGTTCAAAATGGCGGCAAAACAAAAGGACGGCAGCACAATTGTCGCCAAGAACCGCAAGGCTTGGCATAACTATCATATCGCCGACCGGTTCGAAGCGGGGATTGCGCTGACCGGTACGGAAGTTAAATCTCTACGCCTGGGCCGCGCCAGCATGGGCGAAGCCTATGCGGTGGAGCGCGACGGCGAGATATTTCTGATCAACGCCCATATCGCCGAATATGCTGCCGGCGGGCGCTATAATCATGCACCGCTGCGCGCCCGCAAGCTGCTCCTCAGAAAGCGTGAGATCAGCAAATTGATCGGCAGTTTGCGCCGTGGCGGCATGACCATGGTGCCGCTCAGCCTCTACTTCAATGAACGCGGCCGGGCCAAAATCGAACTTGCCCTGGCCACCGGCAAACGCAAATACGACAAACGCGCCGACGCCAAAGATCGCGATTGGAAGCGCGACAAGGCGCGATTGCTTCGCGCCAAAAATTAGTCGGAGCTGCCGAGCACTTCACGAATATCCTCAAACACCTGGTGGAACATGGCCTCGGTCAGGCGGCCGGTATTGGTGTTGAGACGCGAGCAATGATAGCTGTCGATCAGGATCGGCCCGCTGGGTAGCGTGAATTGGGCGCAGTGTGCGAATTTATGGGCGCTTACCTTGCAGCCCAGTGTGCGCAAAATTGCCTGGTGAGCGATACCGCCGAGCGCCAGAATGACGCGCAATTCCGTCATGGCAGCGAGCTCGCTGAGCAAAAAAGGGCGGCACGCCAGGACCTCGGCGCCGATCGGCTTGTTTTGCGGCGGCACACAGCGCACCGCATTGGTGATACGGCAATCGACGAGCCGCATGCCGTCGTCCGCGGCGCGACCATAAACCCCCTCGGCAAAGCCGTACTTGGTCAATGTGGGGAACAGCAGATCGCCAGCGTAATCTCCGGTGAAAGGCCGCCCGGTGCGGTTGGCGCCCTTCATGCCGGGTGCCAACCCAGTAATCAACAGGCGGGCGCCGATTGGTCCGGTACTCTGCACCGGCGCGTTGTGCCAGCTCGGCTGCGCGGCACGGCTGGCTTCACGGTATGCGACCAGCCGCGGGCATTTGGCGCAATCCCGCCCCGGCGCTAGCAATTCGGCCATATTATCCTGCGTCTTAACCCGCGTCTGCGAAATCTTCGCTGTCGCCATCCTCGGCCTCATCGCCCGAATAGTCGTCGTCATCGTCTTCGGCGAAAGGCTCGTGAATCGGCGCGGCATCTGGGCTGTTTTGCTCGTCGCCCTCGCGCCATTGCGGCTCGCGGGCGATTTTCGCCTGCAAATCCTGCAATTCGATGAAATTATCCGCTTGGCGGCGCAGTTCATCCGCCACCATGGGCGGTTGCGAGCGCACCGTGCTGACCACGGTGACACGCAGGCCCTTGCGTTGCACCGCCTCCACCAATCGGCGGAAATCGCCGTCGCCCGAGAACAGCACGATATGATCCAGAACCGGCGCCATTTCGATCATATCGATGGCCAATTCGATGTCCATATTGCCTTTGATCTTGCGCCGCCCCATGGAATCGGTGAATTCCTTGGCCGGCTTGGTCACCATGGTGTAGCCGTTGTAATCCAACCAATCGACCAGCGGGCGGATCGGCGAATATTCCTGATCTTCGATCAAGGCGGTATAGTAGAAAGCGCGAATGAGGCGGCCACTTTCGCCGAATGCGTTGAGCAGGCGCTTATAATCAATGTCAAACGCGAGGGAACGGGCGGCGGCGTATAAATTGGCACCGTCGATGAACAATCCGACGCGTTCTTTTGGATAAAACATAGTCATGAAAATAAACCCAAATTTATTTAATTCGATGGCAAATCTTAGATGCCTTTTTGCTTGGGGCTGAAACGACAGTGCTTCTGAAAAACAATTTTTTAATAAAATCAAATAGATGCGGCGAACGCACCCCAACATTACAGTTAATATTTATGTCGTTCTCCTGTCCGGGGCAAGCCCCCCGCAAAACCGAGCATTGGCGATGATATATATCGCCTTGGGCGCCAATCTCGAGACCGAGCGTCACGGCCCGCCGCAACGCGGGCTGGAAGCGGCATTGCGCCGCTTGCACGATTTGGGCGCGGTGCCGCGGCAATGCTCGAGCTGGTATCGCAGCGCGCCGGTGCCGGCGACGAGCCAGCCCTGGTACATCAATGGTGTTGCCGAGATTGACTGTCCCCTGACGCCGCCTGCACTGATGGCACTTTTGCTCGCCGTCGAGGCCGAATTCGGCCGCCGCCGCGGCGCGCGCAACGCTGCCCGGGTGCTGGATCTCGATTTGATCGATTTCAGAGGCGAAATCCTCGCAAAATCAGCCAAAGATGAAAGCCCGGCCGTGCAAATACCCCATCCCCGCCTCGCCGAACGCGCCTTCGTACTGTTGCCGCTGGCTGAAATTGCGCCAAATTGGCATCATCCCGAAAATGGCAGGCATATTGACGATCTCATCGCCAACTTGCCGCCAAACCAGAAAATTGAACGGTGCGACAATGAGAAACTCCCTTGATTTCTGCCGAAAACACCCCTTTTAACTTGCATGGGCGAAGGCAAGCGGGTACGTTGCCGGCGCTATTTGATCTGCTTTTGTTTGATATAGATGGAGTGCTCCCAGCATGGCGCGTGTAACTGTTGAAGATTGCGTCGATAAGATTCCCAACCGCTTCGAGTTGGTTCTTCTCGCGGCCCGCCGGGCGCGGAATATTCATTCCGGCGCACCGCTGACGGTCGAACGCGACAATGACAAAAATCCGGTCATTGCATTGCGTGAAATCGCCGACGAGACGATTGAGCTTGAAGCGCTGAAATATGAGATGGAGCATGGCGCCGATATCGACCAGGAATTGGATGAGCCGGAAGAGGAAAATCTGGCCGTGCTGTCGGCCGAACAGGCATGGGCTGGCGTGACCGGGTCGAAAGACCCCAATGACGACCAAGCGGACGCCGCTGCCGTCGGCGCCGACGCCGTATTCAAACCCGATCTGACTTCGGAAGACGGTGCCATTGCAGAGGCGGCGCCGGGCGGCGAAGACGAGGAGGCCTGAGCGCGAATTGTCCAGGGTGAGGCTCTGCCGGCGCGTATCCGCGCCGGGGGCTTCACGGACAGGCCGAGCGCATGACATTCAGTGATTCGCCAATATGAACTGGTCGAGCGCGTTAAGGCTTACGATCCCACCGCGGATGAAGGCGCGTTAAACCGCGCCTATGTTTTCTCTCTCAAGGCGCACGGCGCACAAATCCGTGCCAGCGGTGACCCCTACTTTTCCCATCCGCTTGAAGTTGCCGGCATCCTGACCGGGCTCAAACTCGACTGCGATACCATTGTCACCGCCCTTCTTCACGACACTGTAGAAGATACCCTGGCTTCGCTTGACGAAATCGAAAATCATTTTGGCTCGCCGGTCGCCCGCCTTGTCGATGGGGTCACCAAGCTGAGCCAGATCGAGCTGCAATCGGATCACACCAAACAGGCCGAGAATTTCCGTAAATTTGTCCTCGCCATGTCGAAAGACATCCGCGTGCTGCTGGTCAAACTGGCTGACCGTTTGCACAATATGCGCACGCTTCTGTTCATTAAAAATGATGACAAACGCCGGCGCATCGCCAACGAGACGATGGATATCTATGCGCCCTTGGCCGAACGTATCGGCCTGCAAACGATCAAGGATGAATTGGAAGATCTCGCCTTTGCCGAGATCAATCCGGATGCCCGCAATTCGGTGCTGGCGCGCCTCGATTTTCTCAGAAAAGAGAGCGGCGATATCGTGCCGCGTATCCTGACGGCGCTGAGAGAAATGCTCGCCGGGCATCGTTTGCGGGTCGATGTGGAGGGGCGGGAAAAGCGCCTTTATTCGATTTGGCGCAAAATGGAAACCAAGAATATCGCCTTCGAACAGCTTTCCGATATTGTTGCCTTTCGCGTCATCGTGGAGACGCCAGAGGATTGTTACCGGGCGCTCGGCTATGTCCACAGCGCCTACCCGATGGTGCCCGGGCGCTTCAAGGATTACCTCAGCACGCCCAAGCCGAACGGCTACCGCTCGCTCCACACCAGCGTGATTGGCCCGGAGCGCCAACGCATTGAAATCCAGATTCGCACGCGCGAAATGCACGAGGAAGCAGAGCTTGGCGTGGCCGCCCATTGGGCCTTTAAGCAGGCCGAAGGAGGCAGCGAGGGCAAGCAGTATCGCTGGCTGCGCGAGCTCTTGGACATTCTCGATTCGGCGGCGGGGCCGGAGGAATTTCTCGAACACACCAAGCTGGAAATGTTCCGCGACCAGGTGTTTTGCTTCACCCCGCATGGCGATCTCATTAACTTGCCGCGTAGCGCAACGCCGGTGGATTTTGCCTATGCGGTACATTCCGATATCGGCGATACCTGTGTCGGCGCCAAGATCAACGGCCGCATGGTACCGCTTCGCACCCAGCTTTCGAACGGCGATCAGGTCGAGATCATCCGGTCGACCGTACCGGCACCCTCGCCGACCTGGGAAGGCTTTCTCGCGACCGGCAAGGCGCGGGCGAGCGTGCGCCGCTTTACGCGCTCCAAACAGCGCAAGGAATATGCCACGCTCGGCCAGGCGATCGCCGAGAAGGTGTTTCGCGAAGTGGACGAGACGTTCGCCCTGCCGGTTATCGAACAGGCTTTGCCGAGACTAAAGTTAAAATCGGCGGAGGAGATGTTCGTGGCACTTGGTCAAGGCCATCTCACCGGCCAGGAGCTGAGCGATGCCTGTTTTCCGAGGCGCCGGCGGCCCGGCGTTGCGTCGCGCGCGCTGTCCTTGATGCGCGGCCGCTCAGGCCCGACCAAAGCCGGCGATGCCGCGATCCCCATTCGCGGCCTGATGCCCGGCGTGGCAGTGCATTTGGCGGAGTGTTGCAGCCCGCTACCGGGCGACCGGATCGTCGGCATCGTGTCGACCGGGATCGGCGTCACCGTGCATACCATCGACTGCGATACGCTTGTCAGTTTCGGCGATACACCGGAAAGATGGCTCGACCTATCGTGGGACAAGGTCGATACCGAAAGTACCATCCATGTCGGCCGCCTCAGCCTGATCGTCGCCAATGAGACCGGTTCGCTGGCTGAATTGGCGACGGCAATCGCCAAATGCAAAGGCAATATCTCCAATCTGAAGATCACCAGCCGGTCGGCCGAATTCTTCGATATTCTTGTCGATGTGGAGGTTGAGGACGCCCGGCATTTGACCGATATCATGGCGACGCTGCGCGCCATTCCCTGTGTCAGCAATGTCGATCGCGCGCGCGGCTAGGGAGAGAGCATGAGCAAATACCGGCCGGTGCCGCTCAAGGGCTTTGTCACGCGCGACGCCGCCGTCATGCAGCGCCGCGCCGCAAATTTTTTCCGAACGATGAAATTGCGCCGCACCGTGCGCATGTTCTCAGCGCGCCCGGTACCGCGCGGGGTGATCGAAAAATGCATCCTGAGCGCCGGCTCGGCGCCGAGCGGCGCACATATGCAGCCCTGGCACTTCGTTGTTGTCAGCGCCCCGGCGGTAAAGCGCCGTATTCGCCTGGAGGCGGAAAAAGAGGAGCGCGAATTTTACCGCAAGCGCGCATCCAAGGCGTGGCTGAAAGCGTTGCAACCGCTCGGCACCGACGCCAAGAAGCCCTATCTCGAAACCGCGCCTTATCTGATCGTCGTCTTTCAGCGCAACTATGGTGTGGACGCGGCCGGCGAGCGCATCAAGCATTATTATGCCGGCGAGAGCGTCGGCATCGCCTGCGGCATTCTGCTCACTGCGCTGCACCATGCGGGACTTGCCACCCTCACCCACACGCCGAGTCCGATGGGATTTCTGCGTACTCTGCTCGGCCGTCCGGCGAATGAGCGCGCCGCGATGATCGTTGTCGCCGGCTATCCCGATAAAAATGCCAAGGTGCCCGATATCGAACGCAGGGCACTTGCCGATATTGCAACGTTCGTCGAGTAGATGAAATGTCGACGCCCAAAACCTGGGTCAAAAGCAGAACATTTGTGTTGTGGCGCACCACGAATTCATGCGGGTCCCTTGCACAACACCCTGTAATTACGATATCTAATAGGTTTCGAGGTTGCCAAAAAAGTTTATAAGGCCTCCAAGGGGAGAAGGATGGCGATTAGCGAGATGTATCGAGCGACGATTGCCGATGGAGACGCGGGATGAGCGTGTTCCGCCGCCGCCGCAAACGCCCGATCCTGATGCGCCTGCTGGAACTTGTCTGGCCGCGCATGGGCTGGCGCCGCGCCGGCAGATATTACGCCTTCCGCATCAAGCGCCTCCCCGGCACACCCTATTCCATTGCCTGCGGATTCGCGCTCGGCGCCGCCGTGTCATTTACGCCGTTTGTCGGTTTGCATTTCGTCCTGGCGGGTCTCCTGGCTTGGGGGCTGCGCGCCAATATTCTGGCATCGGCGATCGGCACCGCGGTCGGCAATCCCTGGACTTTCCCGGGAATTTGGTTCGGCGTGCTCTGGCTCGGCAGCAAGGTACTTGGCCGCGACATGCCGGAGATGAATTTCTCCGATCTTAGCATCACCATGATTTTCGATCAGTTCTCGACTATCGGCGTTCCCATGCTGGTGGGTGGGGTTCCGGCCGGCCTCGTAACCTGGGTGATTTTCTATTTCCCCATTCGCCGGGCGATCGCCAATTACCAGCACCACCGCCATGCCGTACGCGTCAAACGCCAACAAGTGCTGGCCGAAGAACGACGCGAACGTGAAGCGGGGGTGGCCAACAGCAACGCTGAAGAATCTATTCTTCCCATCGGCGACGTGGGCGACGTGAGCGACGAGTTGACCATCCCGGATCCCGCCACGGCGCAAGATGAGCGGCCTTCCGCCACCGTCACGCAAATCGGCCAGGCGGCGCGTGAGAGCAAGGTATAGAGCAGCGCCCGCGTTTTCCGGCGCCTTCATATTTCCGACATGATTATTGGCCTGGGCAGCGATCTCATCGATATACGGCGCATCGAACGCACCTTGGAGCGCTTTGGCGAGCGTTTTACCCATCGCATCTTTACCGAGGGCGAACGCGCAAAATCGGAACGCCGGGCAGCGCGCGTCGAAAGTTATGCGCGCCGTTTCGCCGCCAAAGAAGCCTGCTCCAAGGCGCTCGGGACCGGATTTCGCCGTGGCGTGTTCTGGCGCGATATGGAAGTTATCAGCCTGCCGTCGGGAAAACCGACCATGCGCCTCACCGGGGGTGCGCTGCAACGCTTGCAATCCCTAACGCCTTCAGGCATGACCACACAGATCGACGTATCTTTGACTGACGAACCTCCAACCGCCCAGGCCATCGTAATTATCACCGCCGTGCCCAACACATCAGCGTGAGGCAGGCGCGGTACACGACGGCCCCGGGTTTTCAACAACGTAATAATTGTCGCCAACCATAATCGGATTCCGCAAGCCCCATGGCCAAAGCGAAGAGTAGCGAAAAATCGAGGAAGCGGAAATCGAGCGGATTGTGGGATACTATTCGCACGGTTGCCTATGCGGTCATCGCCGCCATGGTGGTGCGCTCGGTGGGGCTCGAGCCGTTCAATATCCCGTCCGGCTCGATGATCCCGACGCTGATGGTCGGCGATTATCTGTTTGTCTCCAAATATGCCTATGGCTACAGCAAATATTCTTTGCCGTGGAACATCGACTTGTTTTCCGGACGCATTTTCGGCTCCGACCCCGAGCGCGGCGATGTCGCCGTGTTCAAATTGCCGCGCGACAATGAAACCGACTATATCAAGCGCATCGTCGGCCTGCCGGGCGACCGCATTCAGGTGTTGGACGGCACCCTGATTGTGAATGATGTTCCGGTGGAGCGCCGCCAGATCGATAATTTCACCTTCACCGATCTCTATGGACGGACCCGCGCGATCGCCCAGTTCGAGGAAATTTTGCCCAACGGCGCAATGCATCACACGCTCGATTCGAACCCCAACGGCAATCTCGACAACACCAAGATTTACACCGTCCCGGAAGGGCATTTCTTCGCCATGGGCGACAATCGTGACAATTCCCTCGACAGCCGAATCGACAATGCCTATTCGGGCGTCGGCTTCATCCCGGCGGAAAATCTTGTCGGCCGGGCGGAGTTTATATTTTATTCGACCAATGGCGGCGCCGAGATTTGGGAGATCTGGAAGTGGGGCGAGGCGACCCGCTTTGAACGCCTGTTCACTTCTGTTGACTAGTGCCTGACAAGCGCAAATCTGCTCCCCCGCTCACGCCGAAGAGCGCTCTGGCCATTGCCGAGGCGCTTGAAGCAAATCTTTTTCACCGCTTCAGCGATTGCCAATTGTTGGCGCGCGCCTTCGTTCACCCGAGCGCCGTCTCCGGCGCGGTGCAATCCAATCAGCGGCTCGAATTCCTCGGCGACCGCGTGCTCGGCCTGGCCGTGGGGGAGATGCTCTACGCGCGCTACCCGGGCGAAAGCGAGGGCGCGCTGGCGCCGCGCTTTACCGCCCTGGTGCGGCGCGAAGCCTTGGAACGCATCGCGCGGCAGCTGCATTTTGGCGATCATTTGATCTTGGCGAAAGGCGAACAAGTCAGCGGCGGGCGGGAAAATTCAGCAAACCTCGCCGATGCCTGCGAAGCCGTCATTGCCGCGCTCTTTCTCGATGGCGGCTACGCCGCGGCAGCAAAATTTATAAACCATTACTGGGCGGCACCCATGGC